>NZ_KV831736.1:73698-98222 GCF_001837205.1 Streptococcus sp. HMSC064D12 | reverse complement strand
CTTCTTTGGCATTCTGAAGTCTGAGATGTTTTATAGTTATGAGAAGACGTTTAAGTCAATTGAGCATTTGGAACAAGCTATTGTAGACTATATTAATTATTACAACAACAAACGCATTAAGATAAAACTAAAAGGACTTAGTCCTGTGCAATACAGAACTAAATCCTTTGCTTAAATAAATTGTCTAACTTTTGGGATCAGTACAAAATCCGTTGCTTTTGTGGAGTCAGGGAACGACTGTCCCGGGCTCTTTTTTATCATAACCAACTTTCGTCTAACTGGCCTTTACTTTTGCGAAAAGCTTTCCCATGTTCATCAATGACAGCATGAATCTCTTGGCATTGTTTGAGAGTAAGTCCCTCCAAGACGTTACCGTAAACAGCATGCATGTCATTATAAGTATCAAAGTTTCCAAATCCTAAGCGTCGAAAAAGTCTTCTCGCATATTCATCCGAAATAAAAACTGGACGATCAAAAAGATAAAGTAAAAGTGCATCTGCAGTCTCTGGTCCAATCCCTTTTAACTTCAAAAGTTGCTTCCGTAAATCTTCTGTTCCAATCTTGGACAGAACCTCAAAACCACCAACTTCTCTTAACCAGATCAGAAGTCCTCTAATCGTTTGAGACTTTTGCTTAAAAAATCCGGCAGGTCGAATACGTTCCTGTAAATCTTCTAGCGGTAAAGCCAGGATATCCTCTACTGTCATGACATCCATAAGACCAGCTAAAGCCAACTTAGCATTCTTCTCTGTTATTCGCTGGATCAGAATAGTCGATACCAAGTCTTCAATCTTGTTATCCGATTGCCACCAATTTTGTTCTCCATAGTGCTTACAGAGTCGCAGAAGAGTTTCTTGTATTTTTTCTTGCTTGATCATTTCTTCAATAGTCCCTGTTTGACCAAAAACTCACGTGCGACTTTAGCAGCAGGTTTTCCTTCTACTCCCACTTGGTAGTTCATCTGACTCATTTGGCTCTCTGTGATTTTGCCGGCCAACTTGTTCAGAATGCCTTCCAATTCTGGATGTTTCTTAAGAAGAGCTTCTTTCATGAGGGGTGCCCCTTGGTAAGGTGGGAAGAGGTGTTGGTCATCCTCTAGAACAACTAGATCATATTGAGCAATTTCTGGGTCTGTTGAATAGGCATCTGTTATTTGGATATTGCCTTGTTGGATTGCCTCATAGCGAAGTGCCGGCTCCATGGTAGCTACATTAAGATTTAGTCCATAAATTGATTGAAGTCCTTTGTTTCCGTCCTCACGGTCGTTAAATTCCAACGTGAAACCAGCTTTGACCTTGTCCTGAACTTTCTTGAGATCAGAAATCGTCTTCAGATTATACTCTTTCGCAATACTTTTCGGAACAGCAATCGCATAGGTGTTTTGATAAGCCATCGGTTTGAGCAAGGCTAGATTATCTTGTTTCTTTATACCATCACGCGCAACCTCGAAAACTTCTTTGGAGTCGTTGCTGACTTTAGGAGCTGGCTGCAAGAGAGAGCTTGTAATGGTCCCTGTAAATTCTGGATAGATATCAATATCACCCTTTTTAAGCGCTTGATAAAGGAAATCTGTCTTCCCAAAGTTAGGCTTAACCGTCACCGTCATGTCACTATTTTCCTCAATGAGAAGCTTGTACATATTCATGAGAATCTCTGGCTCAGGTCCCAATTTACCAGCTATGACTAGATTTTCTTTCTCTTTCTGAGGCATCATGCTTTGTGCGTAACTTGCTCCCAAACCAAGCACCATAATAGCGAAAGCTGCAAAAATCGTGCGTAACTTGGCTTTTTCCATCCATTTTAGAACAATATTGAATAAAATAGCAAGAACCGCTGAAGAAATGGCCCCAATCAGAATCAAGCTATAATTTCTTCGATCAATACCTAGAAGGATAAAGGAACCAAGTCCTCCAGCCCCAATCAAGGCTGCCAAGGTCGCAGTCCCTATAATCATTACCGCAGAAGTCCTTACCCCTGACATCACCACAGGCATAGCCAGTGGAATCTCGAACTTCTTAAGGCGCTCCCACTTGGTCATCCCAAAGGCAATCCCAGCTTCTTCCAAACTAGGGTCAATCCCACGCAATCCTGTAATAGTATTTTGCAAAATTGGGAATATCGCATAAATAACTAGAGCTGTTAAAGCAGGAAGCGTTCCAATTCCCATAATAGGGATAAAGAGTCCCAGAAGGGCCATGGAAGGGATGGTTTGAAAGACACCAGCGAGTTGCAAGACCCAGTTACTCGCACGTTCGCGCGTGCTAAGATAAATGGCCAAAGGAATTGAGAGAAAAATTGCAATAATCAAGGTCAAAAGAGACAATTGTAAGTGCTGTCCGAGGGCCGTTAACCAATCTCCAAAACGTTCTTGAAATGTTGAAATCAAATTAGACATGAAGGCTACCTCCAAACAAGTTTGCTACAAATTCTGTCGCAGGCGCTTGTAAAATTGTTTCAGGTTCTGCGACCTGACGAATTTCTCCATCCTGCAAAACTGCAATTCGATCCCCTAATTTTAAGGCCTCATCCGTATCATGTGTTACGAAGATGGTCGTCATGCCGAATTCTTTATGTAAGGCCTTGGTCAATTCTTGCAACTGCTTACGAGAGATGGCATCCAAAGCTGAAAAAGGTTCGTCCATCAATAGAATCTTTGGTTCCCCAATGATAGCTCGCACAATGCCAATCCGCTGTTGCTCTCCACCCGATAATTCACTAGGCATGCGATTTGCATACTCTGCAGCAGGTAGGCCAACCTTATCCAAGAGTTCTTCTGTTTTAGAAGCAATTTGCTCCTTGCTCCAGCCCTTCATCTCAGGAATGAGAGCAATATTTTCCGCAACGGTCAAGTTAGGAAATAGGGCAATGGCTTGAAGGACATAGCCGGTGCTGAGACGTAACTCCCGTTCATCATAGTCCTTAATGCGTTTTCCATCCATATAGATATTGCCATCTGTCGGCTCCAAAAGACGGTTAATCATCTTTATCATGGTGGTCTTACCAGATCCTGAAGGTCCCACAAGAACCATAAATTCTCCATTTTCAATACGGAGATTGACATCTTTTAAAATGTCCTTTTCCGTGTAGCGCAAAGCTACATGTTTGTATTCAATCATATTTTTCCTCAATAAGTTTTCTGTCTCTAAGAATATCCAATAAGCTACTTGCTGGATGCCCTAAGACTTTTTCGACATCTGTAAAAACCCCAGCTTGTTCCCCAACTTTGATAGCTGTATAGGTACTGACCCAAGCATCGTACTCCCAAGTTTGTGCTGGCCATTTTTTCCGTGACTCATAGGCCTCTTCTACCGATTCGTCTACATACGTGATGGCATTACCGGTCTCTTTTGAGAGAAGCTCTACGATTTCTTCCATAGAAAGATCCTCTGGTCCTGTTAGATTCAAGGTTTGATTTTCCCATTCCTTAGGGTTTAAGAGAATCTCTGCTGCGACCCTAGAAGTGTCCTTACGGGCAACAGCTGACACACGGCCCCTGCCAGCCGGACCACGAATTTCTCCATTTTCAAGAGCAATATCAATAAAGAAGTCCAAGTAAAAATTATCTCTCAAAAATGTATAGGTGAATCCTAACTTCTTGATATAGGCTTCCGTCTGGGCATGATCTCGAGACAAGGTAAAGGTTGCTTTTTCATCTGCTCCGTAAAAGGAGGTATAGACGATATGCTGCACTCCAGCAAGCTTTGCGGCATCTAAAAAACTCTTGTGTTCCTCAACACGCTCTGGATTTTCCCGAGCAGAGACCATCAATAAGACATCGATTCCCTTTAAGGCCTCAACCACCTCTGGAGTATTGGCATACACCATCTTACGAATTTCCGCTGACGCGTAGACTTTTGCACGCTCTGGGCTTCTTGCCAGATGGATAGAAGAAATTCCTTGCTGATCGACAAGATCAGCCACATAAGAGCCTAATTTCCCTGTTACACCTGTTATTCCAATCATAACTGTTACTTCCTTTCCCTACATATCATTTTCTTTAGCTTTTAAATTTGTGATAATACGCTCTTGATAGGCTTCAAATTCTCGGATTTCTTGATCAGAAAAGCCTTGGTAGAAAATCTCTCCCAGTTCTTTGCTAACACGGTCTCCAATTTCTTTTTGCGCCCAACCAAGTTCGGTCAAAACAACAAACTTCTTGCGCTTGTCCTGGTCACTCTGTTCAATCGTAACCAAGCCCTGGTCAACTAATTTCTTGATCATGCTGGTCAAGGTATTGTTGGCTAGCCCTGAAGCAAGGGCGATATCTGTCGCAGTTGCTCGACCATCTTCTTTTTGCCAAAGCACTGTTAAAATTTTTCCTTGTTCACTTCTATATTGAGCTTCTGGTTCTTTGCTCAAGATTTTTTGAAAAATCCGCCCATTCAACAAACGAATTTGTAGAGCTTGGTAGCCCCCTAACATCTTGTCCATTATGTCTCCTTTTTGTTCGATATCGAAATATTAAAGTTATTGTATCACTGTCTGTTACATCCATCAACTACTTCTATATAGAAACATTATTTTTTTAATAATGCTTGATAAATCGTATAATCAATATCTTTAAAAACATTGAATATAACTACCATATCAGGGTGTTCTTTCTGGAACTGTAGAACCGTCTCTATCGCAATCTTAGTTGCCTCTTCATTTGGAAAACGAAATTCTCCTGTTGAGATACAACAAAAGGCCAAGCTTCTCAGACCTTTTTCATAAGCTAAGTTCAAACACTCTTCGTACGAAGAGGCCAACTGTTGTCTTTCCAAATCTGTCACTTCGTCATAGATAATAGGCCCAACTGTGTGAAGGACATAGCGGGAAGGTAGGTTATAGGCCTTGGTCATCTTTGCCTGACCCGTAGTTTCATCCTCTCCTTGCTCCTGCAGGAGCAAGGAGAGGATAAACGTAGTTCAACCCCCGCAGCTGTGTGAATGGCATTGTCAATACAAGAATGATTAGGTACAAAACAGCCTAAAAGCTTACTGTTGGCCGCATTGACAATGGCATCAACCGCCAGACGAGTGATATCGCCTTGCCACAGGTAGAGATTGGGCCGAATCGGAGTCAAGTCTTTTAAGTCTACAACTCCTTTTTCTAATAGTTTTTCTTGTAAATAACGGTCTTGTTGGTAGAGAAAGTCGGCTGTCACCGGTGCTGGATAGCGGACATGCTGTCATTTTCTCAAAAGGATAGCGAATGATGGTCCGCGTATTGTATCCGACACCCAATTCTAAGAAGACAACCTTTTGATCTTCCATCCCTTCTAAAAATCCTAGATAAGCTTCATAAGAAGCCTCCCAAGTCTCATTTTGGACAAAAGCCTGGTCTACACGTAAATGCATGGTCATTGGCGCTCCACAATGAGGACAATACGGTATCAAGTCGGTTGGAATTTTCAAGTCCTTGATTTCATTTAGCATCTCCATGACAGCTCCTCTATTATCAAAGACTTTCTGACGACAAGGAACGGAGCACTGCCACTCTCCGTAGTTGCCCTGCACTTCAAAGAAACGTTCCGGAGCAAATCCTGTCTTCATAAACTGCCCATCTACATTGGTCGTAATCACAAAATAATCCTTGTCCTTAACCAAGTCGAAAAGATCTCTATAAAGCGAAAATCCCTCCGGTTGGTAACGATTATGATATATATGCTTAGCCCAATAACCCCAGCGCTCCTCAGCGGTCTCAAAAGGATAAAATGCTGCAGAATACATATCCTGCATGCCATAACGAGCAATATAATCTTTAAAGAAAACCTCAAAACGTGAGCCTGAGTAGGTTAAGCCAGCCGCTGCAGATAAGCCAGCTCCCGCTCCGATCACAATTTTATCTGCTTCTTCAATGATTCTCTTTGCATCTTGAATCTTTGTCATCTTATCATCCCTCAATTTCAAATCTTGCTTGATAGGGAGGCAATTGCGTCAAATCATAAAAATTGCCTACTGAATTTTTAAAACGAAAGACTTGTAGGTGACTACGTCCCTCCTCCGTCGGATAGATCTCATACATGTATGGATTGGCTTTTAACAACTCTTCTAAATGCTCTTTTCCAATCCATTCCACCTGACCGGTTAGGGAAATAGATTTACGATCCATAGTTCCGGCACCTTGAGTCATCCCTGTCACTGCTACACGTCCATCTTCCTTAAGCCGTTTGTAGAGGGGTTTAAAATCGGCAGTCAAAAAATAAACTGTTTTCCCGTCCTCCCACATCATGTCCATAACAGCTGTATGCGGATGTCCCGTTTCATCAACCGTTGCCACTACAACTGAATGAATCTCTTCGACTAGCACTTTCAAATAATCCATTATAAAACACCATGTCTTTCTTTGAATTTTAGTTCCATATCGAACTTTATATCACGAATTGTAACATCTATAATTACATCTGTCAACTATTTCGATATAGAAATAACTTCAAAAAACAAAAAAACTTCCCTAATCATCTAGGAAAGTTCTTTCTATGATTTATGATGTCTTAAAAAATTTTATTCAGCCTTAGTAATATCTTCACGCATCTCATCGACATTGAATTTAGCAAAAAGATACTGACGGTCTTGCACTGGGAAACGTTGGTCGAGTTGGTCAACTGGACCAACTTCGATAATACCATTTTCAATAACAAAGTCCATAACGTGACCACCAAATGTCAAGTCGTCTGAAATAAAATGGAGGTGATAACCAGCAACACTCACACCGTGGAACATTTCTGGTGTCCAAATACCAACGATAGTACCTGAAATATTATCAACCTCGTACTCAGGTTGGCGAGTGGCAACATCCGCAAACTTAATATCGGCATTTGATTTTGGAATCATGCGCACGTGCATATGTTTAAAATGACCTTTGATTTTGATAGAACGGAAAAGATTGACCCCATCATAATAAGATTCAATACGATCCTCAAGTTCTTTATCAGTCATTTCATAACGTTGACGGAAGATAACTTCAGCTTGGTGAGGTACGACTGCTGCATAAGGTACTTTTTCATCAGGAGAAACTTCTACCACTTCGACCTTACCCTCAGACCCTTTGGCTTGATAGGCTTTACCGTCAAGAACAATCAACTCACCATCGATAGAATCTAATGTTCCGAGACCTAAGTCTCCATGCTCCAACAATTCTCCAACTGTTAAAGTACCTCCATAAAGCCCAGCCATCAGGGCTCCCAAAGTATTATATTGAAATAATTTTATGGCTTCAGACATGTCTACACCCTCTTTTTAGTAAAATTCATCTGGCAAAATAGTTTCGCCGAGTTTAATATTATCTTTATAGTCGATTGGAACATCAATAAGGACTGGTCCATCTACAGCTTGAGCCAAAGCTTCTTGAAGCAAGCTAGCAAACTCTTCTTTACTTGTTGCACGATAACCTTTCGCTCCAAAGCTCTCAGCATATTTTACAAAATCTACAGGACCAAAGTCAACCCCAGATGAACGACCGTACTTCATTTCTTCCTGGAATTCCACCATATTGTAATGGCCATCGTTCCAGATAATATGAACAATTGGCAATTTCAAACGAACTGCCGTTTCCAATTCTTGTGCTGAGAAAAGGAAACCACCATCTCCAGAAACAGAAATGACTTTTGTCTTAGGACGAACCAAAGCTGCAGAGATGGCCCACGGAAGAGCAACCCCTAAAGTTTGCATCCCATTAGAGAAAAGCAAATGACGTGGTTCATAAGATTTGAAATAGCGAGCCATCCAAATATAGTGACTACCAACGTCAACAGTGACTGTCATATCATCTTTGGTTTGGTCTTGCAAAACTTCAATCAAATCTAGCGGATGTACCTTTCCTTCTTCAGGTCGGCGATCAAACTTAACATCCTCAACAACGTTATTCTTCAACCCTTTAAGGTATTCAACTGATCCTTCAGGTAATTTATAACCTTGAATAGCTGGCAAGAGCAAATCTAAAGTTGCTTCAACATTACCAATCAACTCACGTTCTGGCTGGAAGTAAGTATCCACCTCAGCAGGTTCCACATCGATTACAATGATACGTGCCGAAATTTCAGCATTCCAGTTACGTGCTTCATACTCGATTGGGTCATACCCAATGGCAATAATCAAGTCAGACTTCTTAAGCAACATGTCCCCCGGTTGGTTACGGAAAAGACCTACACGACCAAAGAAAGTATCTTCTTCAAGGTCACGTGACACGATACCAGCACCTTGGAAAGTTTCAACAACTGGTAATTTGACATGCTTCAAAATCTGGCGAATAGAGTAAGTTACGGCTTCTGATGAGGCACCATTCCCCAAAAGAAAGACTGGCAACACTGCATTTTTAATCGCTTGTGCGAGATAGTTAATATCAGAAACAGATGCTGAACCAAGTTTTGGATCTGTCATAGGCTTAATAGCCTTAACACTGACCGGAGCATCGGTCACGTCTTGAGGAATTGAAATAAAGCTTGCACCTGGTTTCCCTGACTTAGCGTGACGATAGGCATTTGCTACCGTTTCAGAAAGGGTGTTAGCATCATGTACTTCAGCAGCATACTTGGTAATTGGCTCAAGCATAGCAACGTTATTCATTGATTGGTGGGCACGTTTCAAGAGATCTGCACGCTTAACCTGACCACCAATAGCAAGAACAGGATCACCTTCATCCGTCGCTGTTACCAAACCAGTAGCCAAATTAGAGACACCTGGCCCAGATGTTACCAATACTACACCAGGTTTCCCTGTAATACGTCCAACACCTTGAGCCATAAAAGCAGCATTTTGCTCATGACGGGCAACTATCAATTCAGGTCCCTTATCTTCCAAGGTATCAAAAACTCTATCGATTTTTGCACCTGGAATCCCAAAGACATAATCAACATCATGGTTGATCAAACTATCAACCACTAAATCCGCACCATACAATTGCTTTTCTTCTGACATGAACACAGTCCTTCTGGCCCTAAAATGGTAGAGCCAACTTTCCTTTCAAGTATAAGTCACAAAGTGTCAAAGTCTGCTCGTTTTTTCACAAACTTTCATCACTTCACAATTCTGTTATCATTATAGCACAGTTTTCAGACAATCTTGTGAAAAAAAGATTGTGAAATTTTGAACTTCTAGCACAAAAAGAAACACCTGATTGCTATCAGATGTTTATGTATTTTTTACCTTAGCAAACTCTCGATTGAGATAATTTTGCAGGCCTTCAAAAATCTCTAGTAACTGGAGGTAATTAGACAAACTTGAGCGACCCGGGATATCAACGACATCCAAAGAAATGCGGTCCAAGTCCTTTTCGTAAAGAATACGGAAGGACACCACTGCTTGATCAGAAAAATAATTTTCCTCTGCCATAATGTAACACTCATAGATGATGCCAACAGGATTCGCAACCTTCAACTCAATACGAACTGCGCCTAATCCCAAGGCCTCCACTTGCTGAAAACGCTCCAGAATAGCCTGTCGCTGACTAGGAATAAAACTTGTGATATCCATATTGGCCCTCCCAACATTCCTTTTTGTCTATTATAGCCTAAAGCCGAGAAAAAAGCTTGTGTAGGGTTTGTAGAAGCCACATAGACATTCAAGAATACTTAGTCGCCCCCTTTGTAGTCTCTAAAGTCTGACTTAATAGTGGAATCATAATCATGTTTATCCACCCAATCCTTTATATCAGCAAAAGAATGGATATCTTTCTTAAAACCAGCACTATCCTCTACAGAAACTACAATCGTATCTTCTCCATTTGTCCCTAACCAATGTAAGATATCATTTGTTTGCTCTTCAGGAGAAAAATAGATTTGTGATTGTCTTTAGTACTCTCGATCTCTATAAGACTCATATTGAGCTAATTGCTATTTATAGGCATTATAGTCCTTGTCATAATCCTTTTGAACTTTTTGACGTGCTTTTTCGTAAGCTCGATAGTCTTTCTGATAGTCTTGTTGAGCCTTTTTGTTAAGAATCTCACTGAAACTCAAGGTTTTAACAGGAAAAATATTATCAGGAAAAACATTTAATTCTGAAACTTTCTTTGGTTCACTTGGTTTATCAGGTCCTTTCCTTTTCACTGGCTCAGTTGGACCAGCTGGGAAATCTCCTTCCTTGCCTTGACGGGTCAATACTTTAAATTTCTTTATTGTATTACTATTTGTATGTGTCTGATTTACAGCTTCTTCGTAAATATGCTTGACTCCAGGATTGTCATTAAATAGATTAATCTGATTCTCCTCTTTGGAAGTGTCTACATTATCAATTTCTATGATAAGGTTTAGCTGAGCAGATAAATAGCTGTCCTTTGGGGCTGGTGACTTCCTTAAAAGCTCATCTAAGTTTCCTTCTCTCTTTAAATAACCCCACATGGTGCTATCATTCATCTGATTATGAGCAGAACTCCTATCACCGAAATATAGCAGTTCATCTTTACTGTAAGAATAATCTGGTAGGTCTCTGGTCAAAAATTGATTGGTATCTAGATTATAAGCAAATTGCTTATCGCTTTGAGAAGGAGTCAAGAAAACATAATCATAACCATCGATCTCTCTTAAAGACACACCAAACTCCTTAATATCTTTAAAATTTTTGATTTTCTTCAAATATGGGGTCAAATTAATAATTTTCTTTTCAAAATTTTTGTTAATATCATAAACTACGAAATGAGCTTGATGCAGACTACTCATGGTATCGTAATAGCGAACAAAATGATTTCTACCAATCATTTCTGTAGCTACATTATCTTCAGAATTATAGTAAGTGGGTTCTTCATGACTAATGGCAACATATTGTTGACGGCTACCAAAAATCTCATTGGAAGTTACCTTATCTGCTTTTAGGGCCGTCTGTAACTCTTCTACAGCTTTTTCGTGAAATTTATGCTTTGTATAAGCATTTCCTAAAAAGAAAAGTGTGAGTATAGTCGCAGTATAAATCCCTCCACGCTTTGAGAAGGGAAATTTTAGAATCTTCTTTATCATAACTTTTTTACAAAAATAGCCAGAACATCACATTCTGACTATTACTCTTATTTCTCTTCTTCGTCCATTGAAAGCACAGACAAGAAGGCTTCTTGGGGTACTTCCACCGAACCGATGGCTTTCATACGTTTCTTACCGGCTTTTTGTTTTTCGAGGAGTTTACGTTTACGTGAAACGTCACCACCGTAACACTTAGCCAAGACGTTTTTACGAAGGGCTTTAATATCTGTACGGGCAACGATTTTTTGACCGATAGCCGCTTGGATAGGCACTTCGAATTGTTGACGTGGAATGATTTTCTTAAGCTTATCAACGATAAGTTTTCCACGCTCGTAGGCAAATTCCTTGTGAACGATGAAGCTAAGGGCATCGACCTTGTCACCATTAAGGAGAATATCCATTTTCACCAATTGTGAACGGCGGTATTCTGACAATTCATAGTCAAAGCTTGCATAACCACGTGTAGATGATTTCAATTTATCAAAGAAATCAAAGACGATTTCGGCAAGTGGAATCTGATAGATAACATTCACACGATTATCATCAATGTATTCCATGGTTTCAAAATCACCACGTTTACGTTGTGCCAACTCCATAACCGCACCAACATATTCTTGAGGAACCATGATTTGAGCTTTAACATAAGGTTCTTCAATAGCATCAATACGTGTAGGATCTGGGAACTCTGAAGGGTTAGACACTTCAAGCATCTCACCGTCAGTAGTATTAACATGGTAAACTACCGATGGCGCTGTCATGATGAGGTCGATGTTAAACTCACGTTCCAAACGTTCTTGGATAACATCCATGTGAAGAAGACCCAAGAAACCACAACGGAAACCAAAACCAAGGGCTTGAGACGTTTCAGGCTCAAATTGAAGACTGGCATCGTTCAACTGGAGCTTTTCAAGGGCTTCACGCAAGTCGTTATATTTATTTGACTCAATTGGGTAAAGACCTGCAAACACCATTGGGTTCATTTGCTTATAGCCATGGAGTGGCTCAGCAGCTGGATTATCCGCAAGGGTTACGGTATCACCGACACGGGTATCCGCAACGGTCTTAATTGAGGCTGCGATATAACCAACATCTCCTGTCGCAAGGTAATCACGACCAACAGCTTTAGGTGTGAAAATACCAACCTCAGTAACATCAAAGGTCTTGCCATTAGACATCATTTGAATCTTATCGCCTGGTTTAACCATTCCGTTAACCACACGCACTTGGAGGATAACCCCACGGTAAGCATCGTAAACAGAGTCAAAGATAAGGGCTTGGAGAGGGGCTTCAACATCACCTTGAGGTGCAGGCACTTTCTCAACGATTTGTTCGAGAATCTCTTCGATACCAATACCGGCCTTAGCTGATGCAAGCACAGCTTCAGAAGCATCTAGTCCGATGACATCTTCAACCTCTGTACGCACACGTTCAGGATCTGCAGCTGGAAGGTCAATTTTATTGATAACTGGTAAGATTTCCAAGTCATTATCAAGGGCCAAGTAAACATTGGCAAGAGTTTGAGCTTCAATCCCTTGAGCTGCATCCACCACCAAGATGGCACCCTCACAGGCAGCAAGAGAACGTGACACCTCATAAGTAAAGTCCACGTGTCCTGGTGTGTCGATAAGGTGGAAAATGTATGTTTCACCATCTTTAGCTGTATAGTTAAGCTCAATGGCATTTAGTTTAATAGTGATTCCACGTTCACGTTCGAGGTCCATGCTATCAAGGAGTTGCGCCTGCATCTCACGACTTGACACTGTCTCAGTCTTTTCCAAGATACGGTCGGCAAGGGTTGATTTACCGTGGTCAATATGGGCAATAATAGAGAAGTTACGAATCTTCTCCTGTCGTTGTTTTAATTCTTCAATATTTGGCATTTTTATCTTCCTAGTTCTTACTTGTGATTATAAAAAAACTAATCGTTATCTTCTATTATACAAAAAAGACAGGCTTTTGCCTATCTCTAATATCTGCTTTCTGACTGCATTTAGCCCTTCTTATTTCTTAAAAGTATCGTTGTAGTGCTTATTAATAATTGCTGAGCGCTTGTTTTCTGTTGAACTACTTGAAAATGGCCCCAACCCACAGGCTAGTACAACAACTCCTAATAGAATAAGGCAATAAAATGGATGCTCAACAATATAATGTAAAATGTCTGACATGGGAAAGCTCCTCTTAAATCATAATTAATTACGATTATATTATCAGAAATATTATGTTTCATCAAGCAAAAAAAGAGAGCTTTTCGCTCTCCCTTTTATTAAGCCTCTATAATTTCTGTAGTGGGTAAAACCACTGTAAAGATTATAAAGCTTTTTGAATGCAGACAAAAATCCCATAAGAGCTATAATGAAAAGCAACCAAACCATCATTAGGAAAACTTATGAGACTTATTAAGAACGCCACAAAATTAATCGGAACTAAAGACCCAAATATCATTATTTCACTCGTTTTTGAAACTGATACTCACATCAAGATTCATGCAAAACTCGATTATCCTGCACCATTATGCCCTTACCGCCAAGGAAGGATGATTAAATACGGATTTCAAAGAGCTTCTAAAATTCCTCATAGCTACTGGTCTTGTCTTAAAACCTAGACGGACTTGGCAAATGGTAAAAAAGGCTTTTGTCACTAATTCACTAGTCTGCAATTAGTGTTTCAAGACCAACTTTCATCATGTCAGTGAAAGTGTTTTGACGTTCCTCAGCTGTAGTGTCTTCATCTGGATTGACCAAACTATCAGAAATAGTCATGATGGCAAGAGCATCTACTTGGTGTTGAGCTGCAAGGTAATAAAGTGCTGCTGCTTCCATTTCAACAGCCTTCACTCCCCATTTACCAAGCTCAATGTTTTTTTCGAAATAATTTGAATAGAAAACATCAGATGACAAGACATTACCAACATGTGTTGTCATACCAAGGTCTTTGGCAATGTGGTAAGCCTTATCCAAGAGATCGAAACTTGCAATTTGTGGGAAATCGTATTGTGGCCAATCGTTACGGATAATGTTAGAGTTTGTCGCCGCGGCCTGTGCAAGAACTAACTCACGAACGTGAACATCCTCATTCAATGAACCAGCAGTACCCACACGAATCAATTTTTTAACACCATAGTCAACGACAAGCTCACGCGCATAAATAGAGATAGATGGCATCCCCATTCCTGTTCCCATTACTGAGACACGTTCACCTTTGTATGTTCCTGTGTAACCAAACATGTTACGAACCTCATTGAAACATACAGCATCTTCAAGGAAATTCTCAGCAATGAATTTCGCACGCAATGGATCCCCTGGAAGAAGAATTTTATCAGCAATCTCTCCTTGCTTAGCAGCAATATGAATAGACATAATATAAGATACCAAGGGCGTTAAAAAGGCAAAGTAAAAATAGGAAATCCGACAAAGATGCTTCGCATCTAGGAGGATTTATCTTTTTTACACAGCCTCTAGCCCGGGTTCAGTTTCAAACCCGAACTACCCTTCCTTTCTATTTTTTGATGGTAAAGAAGCAGACAGAAAACAAATGAAGATTATCTATTTTCCTAGCTTTCCGCTCGTGTTCAAATCAGAACACATGCTCTACCTTTCTTAATTTTTATTTTTAAATATTTTTCTACTATTATATAGTGGATAAATAACAACTTTAAAAGTGGATTAAGCTTGAGTCAATGAATCAAGGAAATCGTATAACTTTTTGTTCATTTCAGAATAATCGTTGGCACGCAATTGTTCAGGTGTTTGAACAAAAGGTAACTCTTTATTTTGCTTACGTAAATACTCTTCACCATCAGCAGCTATAAGTAAATCAATAGCTTTAGGATCAAACTCTAAGTGTGCCTGAAAGGCATAATGTTTAGGACTGAAGCGAACAATTTGGCGCGGACAACCTTGACTAGTAGCAAGAACAACTGCATTATAAGTCAATCCAGGCATATCACCATGCCAGTGGCCAGTGTTTAGGGTTTTGCCAAAACCTTTGACATGCTCATCCGCTAAACCTGCCTCAGTTAATGTTACAGGGAAAACACCAATCTCACGTTCTGGACTATGCTCGTAATTACCACCATAGGCAACAGATAAAAGTTGAGCACCTAGGCAAACCCCTACAATATAGATATCAGCAGCAATTGCCTTTTGCATAAATGCAATCTCAGCCTCTGGGTCATAATAAGGGAAGGCCTGACGATCCTCATCAGGTGACTGAGGGCCACCCATAACAATTAGAAAATCAATACCTTCAACGGTTTCAGGAAGAAGCTCTTCCTCATATACCTTGGTTGATGTGATATTATGCCCACGGTCTTGTGCCCATTTTAAATAGGCTCCTGGGACTTCAAACGTTTCGTGTAAGATAAAATGAATATTCATTGTTTTTTCTTCCATCTATTTTTTAATATCCTCGATAGTAGACTCGCTAAGATTAGTGGTACTGCTACCAGCCCTCCTTGACCAGTAAAACCTAGAACTAAGGCTATCCCAGTTAGAGGAGCATCTAAAGTTATTCCTAAAAATACGGTTGCACCGAGTAACATTCCTAGAGTAGGATTGAGTGATAAGCCAAAAATCTCAAGACAACTTGTCAATAAGAAACCCAATCCAGCACCTAAAGTAAAGGAAGGGGTTAGGGTTCCTCCATAAGAGCCTGCCCATAAAAGCAAACATACCACAAGTCCTTTGACGACAAGGATAAGAGGTAGGTATGCTGAAACCCCACCTGAAAATAACCATTGTGCTAGCACCTGACCATTTCCCATGATTAAAGGGTATAAAGCTGCAATCCCACCTAGTACTATATAAGATAGTGGCATGGTCCACAGAATGCGTTTATCAGTAATACGACTTTTGCTAGCCTTTTTAGCTAAGAAGCTAAACATCATCGCCAGCGGAGTTATCACTAATACAAGAACAATAACCTGAATCAGACTAGCAGGATCTGAGCTAACTTTACCGACTTGATACATTGCCTCCTTACCAACGATTGGGCGAGCACAATAAGCTGACAAGTAAGTTGTCACAAGAATGATAACAATGTTTTTTGATTTCCAAGCAACACCTAAGGTTTCCAGAACAAACAGTGTACTGGCAAAGGGGACTTGGTAAACCGCAGCTAAGCCAGCGCCTGCCCCGCAAGCAATTAACAATTGTCTATCAACAACATCCAAATGCAAGGCTTTGGAGAGACTACCACCAAATAGAGCGCCTAATTCTCGAGGCGCTCCTTCTTTACCAATTGAGGAACCAGCTCCAACGATTGCAACCTGCATCAAAGCATGTAGACTTTGGCCAAGAAAATTTGGACTCTTCTTACCAACGAGTTGCTTAGCCTTACTAATAGAAAGGAGGGACACTCGTCTCTGAAGGAAATACCAAAATAAACTAGCCAAAACACCTACTACAAGCAATACTGCAAATCGTCGAAAGGGACTTACAGAGTTAAACTGTGACAATAAATTCGATTTATCATTACCAAATACAAGAATTTGTATAAACTCCAAAAGGTAATGACAAAGGATGCCTACCAAACCTGAAGCAATACCGGTTCCAAAAACAGCTAAACTTAACCTAATAAACTTGGGTAATGACGTTATATGTTTTATTCCCCGAGCAATCATATTTTAGAGTTCAGCAAGAATCGCTTTTAGCAATCCTTTGAAATCTCCTTTGACACGCTCAGTCACTTCCACCACTTCTTCGTGGTTCAATTCTTCTTGGAAACCAGCCGCAAAGTTAGTAATACATGAGATACCAAGAACTTTCAAACCAGAGTGAGCTGCAACAATAACCTCAGGAACTGTAGACATCCCAACAGCATCTGCCCCTAGTGTCTTATAAGCACGGATTTCAGCTGGAGTTTCATAAGTTGGACCAGTCACACCGATATAAACACCATCATCCAATTTGATACCAAGTTTATCAGCCACTTTATGAGCGGTTTCACGGTATTCAGGTGTGTAAGCTTTAGACATATCAGGGAAACGTGGACCAAAATCATCCAAGTTTTCACCGATCAATGGGTTTTGACCAGTCATGTTAATGTGGTCAGTGATGGCCATCAAAGTACCAGGGCCAAAGCCGATACCACCTGCTGCATTGGTTACAACAACTCCTTCACATCCAAGAGCTTTCATAACACGTACAGGGAAAGTAACGACTTCGAGCGGATTTCCTTCATAAAAATGGAAACGCCCTTGAAGAGCCAAAACCTTACGTCCAGACAAAGTTCCGTAAACAAGTTTTCCAGCATGACCGACAACCGTTGATTGTCCCCAGTTTGGAATATCCGCATAATCAATAACAACTGCGTCTTCAACTTCTTCAGCCAACTCACCAAGTCCAGAACCCAAGATTAAACCGAACTCAGGTTTTTCAATTCCTTTGCTTTCCAAAAACGCTTGAGTAACTCTAATTTTTTCAAGTAACGACATGTTATTTCTCCCTAAATTTTATTTCATTCTTAAAAAATGACCAATTTTTGAAAAAGTTCTTGCATTTCGAATGGTTATATCAGGATAAAAATGTGTTTTCAATAACTTCTTATGATAAGCTGTTTGGCTATAAGTTGATTTATCATACTTTACCCAGTAGACACCAAGTTGACCAAAATGAAGTATTTCATCTTTCAACTCTAAAGAGTTAATAACCTTCTTCATTTCGTTCTTATCAAGTCTTTCAGTGAATAAGAGGACGTCTTTTCTATAGAAATCATCCTCCCACCACTTAGGTAATGAGGCCACTTCATTTTGATAATCTTCAAGAGTAAAAAGAGAAAATACCTTAATAAATGGATAAGCCTTATTTAGAAATTCCTCTAAAACTAAGAGGAGTTCCTCTTTCATCAAGGTAGAATCAAAGAAAAGATTTCCACTATTTATATAGGAAGAAACATGTGACATACCGAGTTCTTCTAATTCACGACAAAATTCCTCCATGACTACCTTGTGACGACCACCAACGTTTATCCCACGAACCAAAAATGCATAGCGCTTCATTTTAGATAAGTTTATCCAAGAAGCTTTCACCAATCATGGCTTTATCTACACCAAAGTTTTCAGCGACAGTTGCTGAGATGTCAGAGAAATGACCTACTGGAATAAGTCCATTTCCTTTGAATGATGGGCTATAAGCCAAGAAAGGAATATACTCACGAGTATGGTCTGTACCTGCATAAGTTGGATCATTTCCGTGGTCTGCTGTAATCATCAAGAGATCATCTTCACGCATAGCAGCAATGATTTCAGGCAAACGTTGGTCAAATTCGTGCAAGCAATCACGATATCCATGTGGGTCACGACGGTGTCCATAAAGAGCATCGAAGTCTACCAAGTTTGTGAATGAGAAACCATGTTTGAAGTCTTCAGAAGTCATAGCTTTAATCAAATTATCAATACCGTGACTATTTGATTTGTTGTGTCCCATATCATGGTTGATACCAGCTCCGTTGAAAATATCATTGATTTTACCAACGGCATAAGTATCGATACCAGCTTCATTCAATTTATCCAAAACAGTTGGTTCAAATGGTGAGACAGCCAAATCACGACGGTTAGATGTACGAGTGAAGTTTCCAGGCTCACCAACGTAAGGACGCGCAATGATACGCCCTAGAAGAGCTGGACGCTCAAGAGTAATTGAACGCGCATATTCACAAATACGATACAACTCATCCAAAGGGATAACGTCTTCGTGTGCAGCAATTTGAAGAACTGGGTCAGCTGAAGTGTAAATAATCAATTCACCAGTTTCCATTTGACGAGGTCCAAAGTCTTCAATAACAGCTGTACCTGAGTATGGTTTATTAGCTTCACGAATGACTTTACGGCCTGAGAATTCTTCAATTTTAGTGAGAATTTCTTCTGGGAATCCGTTCCAGAAAGTATCAAAAGGTTCAGTAATATTGAGACCCATGATTTCCCAGTGGCCAGTCATCGTATCTTTACCAAGAGACACTTCCTGCAATTTTGTTGCATAACCAGTTGGGTTGCTTTCTGCTGGTACTGTTTTCAAAGGTGTTTCACGAGGAATATTTCCTAGACCAAGCTTAGCCATATTTGGCACATTCAATCCTACAGATTTAGAGATGTGACCAAGGGTATCTGAAGCACCGTCTGGCACACCTGCATTGACAAAGTCATTGGCATCTGGAGCAGCACCAATTCCTACTGAATCAAGAACGACTAAATGCATTCGGTTAAATTTGGACATAATAACACCACAAAGAGCTAAAATCTTTTCGAAATTACCTCTTGCCTTTCTATATTATTTAATAGTTTGAAAATAATTAATTAGTTTTCCTCATTAAAAGTGAGGGGAATAAAAATCGGACTAGGCCTTAACTTCAACGACCTTAACACCGTCTTTTCCTGCAACGATGACTTTGTTAACCATGCCATTGAACAATCCATGATCAACAACCCCTGTCATAGCTTTTAGTTCTTCACCAAGAGCTACTGGATTTTCAATCTTACCTAAATCAAGATCGATGATATAGTTCTTCATGTCTGTAACAAAGCGGTCACCTTGCTCCGTAAGTCGGAATGATGGCTTATAACCCTTCGACTCAAAGACACGATACAGACGATCAGCACCATATTGAACCACTTCAACTGGTAATTTGAAAGCACCTAATTGATCAACCATTTTAGACTCATCAACCACCCAGATATATTCTTTTGTAGGTGTAGCGACAATTTTTTCCATCAAAAGGGCACCACCGCCACCTTTAATCCCGTTGAGTTGAGGGTCTACTTCGTCGGCTCCATCAACAGTAACATCAATACTGTCAATGTCATCCACTGCCTTCAAAGGAATGCCTAAGCCCTCAGCTTGTTTAGTGGTTTGACTTGATGTCGTTACACCAACAACACTAAGACCTTCTTCCTTAATACGACGGCCAATTTCCTCTACGAAGAAGTAAGCTGTTGACCCTGTACCGAGTCCAACAACCATTCCATCTTCAACATATTTGGCAGCGGTTACACCAGCGATTTTCTTAAGTTCTTCCATGCTCGTCTCCTTGCATCTTTCTATAATAGTCGTTCAAGACAATTATAACATGTTTCACCAGTAAATAGAAATGAAATGAGGGAGGAAAACCGAGCAAAAATAAAAACTAGATCCTAAATAGAATCTAGTTTTGATGGGGAACTAATTTAATAGCACCACTTAATCTTCTTTACGACGTTTGAAGAATCCTACAAAGGCTGCAAAAATCATTGAAAGAAGTCCAATAAATCCAGCATTGCTAGTGTGCTCACCAGTTTGTGGCAACTCAGCTTGAGGCACTACAGGAACTTCAGTATCTGGAGTTGGTGTAGTTGGTGGTGTCACTGGAGTTGGAGGAGTAACAGGTGTTGGTGGTGTTTGTGGAGTAGTCGGTGGAGTTGGTGGTACCACGTGAGACTCTCTCTCAACGACATAGTTCTTGTGCCATACAACACTTGGTTTTTCAGGAGTTTTAGGTTCTACTGGTTTAGCAGGAACTTCAACTACTTTTGGTGTTGGTGGCGTTGGTGCCGTTGGACCTGTTGGTGGTGTTGGTTCTTGTGGTTTACCAGGAACTTCAACTACCTCTGGAGTTGGAGGCGTTGGTGCCACTGGCTCTTTTGGAGGTGTTGGTGGTGTTGGTTCTTGTGGATTGATACCAACTGTTTTAACGACTGGTTTAACCGGTGCTGTTGGTGGTGTTGGTGCCTTAGGTTCTTCAGGTTTTTCACCTGGATTCTTAGGTAAACCAAGGTTAGAGTTGATTGCGAACCAATAAACTGTTGGTGCACCATCAGCATTTGCACCTTCAGCAGTAAATACCAAGTGACCATTAGTCATCTTGATACCTGCACCTCCATAGTAGAGGTAAGGTGAATCAGCGTTATCCCAACCTGTCAATTCTGATGTTGTCTCACCATTAAAGACTGCACCATGGTCAATGTATTGGTTATCATTGACAGATGTTACTTCTTTAGTGGCAGCATCATAAGTAACTGATGATTTTGGAATAGCGATGAATTGGTTATCACCAATATTTACATATTCTTGGTGGCGTGTTGATTGGTATTTTTTCTTAGGTGTGAATGTAATCAAACCAGTTTCAGCAGAAACGCTGTATGAACCAATAACATCATCTTTATCACCAAACGTATAATCTTGGTTACCAAGAGCGTGTCCATTACCGCTACCTGAAGCATTAAGAGTTGTTACATCAGATGGAATTTCACGTGAGACAACCCATTCTGAACCATTCCAGTCAGTGATAGGAACCACTACCTTAAGTGGGTTCTCATCTGAAATGTTTACTGTAGCTCCACCAAAATCTGCATAACCAGATTTTGTAACAACTTCACCGTTTTGGATTGCCAAAGTAGAACCATCTGAGTAAGGATTGTAAGTACCGCGAACAGTATTACCATTAACGTCTTTCGCTTCTACTGTAAGTGGACGTGGGCGCTCAGATGTTTCAACATAAGCTGCACCGTTCCAGTGGTTAAGTGAGTTAAGTGCTACGATAGCATTACGCTCACTAAGGTTGAACATTTTACCATCTTTATCGTAAAACTCAACATCTACAGCTACTTTAACCGGTTTATCTTGATCAGTCGATGCTCCAACTGTCATAGTTACTGTTGGATCTTTACTGATTTTCGCGATACCTTTTCCGTCGTTTGATGGAAGGCTAACGATTTCGTAACGGTATACAACACGTTTGATTGCTGACGCTTCATTCTCTACAAGCATGCTTGATTGGTTCAAGCCATCGTAAGTAACAACAAATTTGTCACCTTCTTTAACTTGAATCCACTCATCTTCAGTGTTTGTCCAAGGACTGTTTGAAACAATGTCAGATGCTTGTAACTTGTTAGAGTCATATTGGAAAACATTACTTGTGTTAAGACGCTCTTGTGCTTCTTTTGTCAAGTAGTTGCTTACACCTTCAACTTTATGTGTCGCATCGTTTTCACGTTGGAAGGTCAATTCTTGAACAACTTCAGCATCTTTAAGGTTACGATATACAGGATCATTCATGTATTTATCGTAAGCTGTTTTAGCATCTTGGTATTGTTTAAGTGCTGTTTGGTAGACAGCTAATTTGTTTTGATACTCAAGGTACTCTTGGTCATATTTAGCTTTTTGCTCATTGTAGACAACCAAGGCTGCTTCGTATTTAGCTTTAGCATCTGCATTGTATTTTTCAATAGCTTGTTTTGTTTCAAGATCTGCTTCATAAGCTGTTTTCTTAGCATTATAAAGTTCAAGATTCTTGTCATATGCTGCTTTTTCTACATCATATTTAGCTTTTGCTTCATTATACGCTGCTAGCTCAGTTTGATATTTAGCTTCAGCTTCAGCGTTACGTTTCTCAGTAACAACTTTTTCAGCTACTTTATTATCATAGTTAGCTTTTTCAGCGTTGTATTTGGCTTTATCGCTATTGTACTGAGCAAGAGCTGCTTCATAATCAGCTTTTGCTTGGTTATATGTTGCCAATTCTGCTTGGTATTTAGCTGCAGAAAGCGCATTTTCTTTATCAGCGGCTTCTTTTTCTGCTACCTTAGCATCATAAGTAACTTTCTTAGTCTTGTACTCTGAAAGAGCTGAGTCATAAGCTTGCTTAGCAATTTGGTATTGCTCTGAAGCTTTATCATAAGCTGTTTTTTCAGTATCATATTTAGCCTGAGCTTCAGCATTTGTTTTATCAGCAAGTGCTTTCTCAGCTAATTTGGCATCATAGTTTGCTTTTGCTTTATCATAGTCAGCTTTATCTGACTTGTATTGTTCTTTAGCCGCTTTATAATCAGAAACGACTGTATTGATTTTCTCTGCTTGTGCTTTATTATCTGCAGCAGCTGCTTCAACAGTTTCTTTGGTTTGAGCAGGTTCTTCCTTAACCTCAACCCCTTCGTTAGTTGCAGCTGTTTTTGCAGCTTCTAAGCTTGTATTTGTTACTTCACTCGTTGTAACAGTTGTGTTGCCTTCTTCAGTAACGTTAACAACTTTCTTTTCAATTGAATCTGCTACGGCAGAAGTGCTTTCTTCACCAGCATCTGTTGCTTCAACTGCTGGTGTTACTGAATCTGTAGTTGTTGCTACCTCATCAGCGCTTGCATTTGAAGCTCCTACTGCAAGAACTGCAGTCCCCAAAAGAACAGAAGCCGCACCAAGGCTAGACTTCCTGAGTGAATAACGTTGTAATTCCTTTTTCCCCATTTAAATTACGTCCTTCTATATTTAGTTATGCTCATATTCTAACAAAAGAAAGAACCATGTCAATTTGAGATATCTCATAAAAATACCCATTCCTTTAAACTCTATTAGATTCTTAAATTCAAATACTTTTTAATATCAAAGTATTTGATAGACAAAATCCTATTGTGAATAGTGTTGACATTACAAATAGAAGGTTTAATTTTATAATAGATAGATTGATTCGCTTTAATATTTTTATTGGAAAGATTATGAAAAAAATCAACTATAATTGTACTGACCTCCAAAAGTTAGACAGAAAAATCTAACTCTTGGAGTGTAGTTCAGAGCTTAGACTATTTATAATTATCACTTAAAACTACTCATCCCTACGGGTAACTATACCAGTAGGTTACTCTTACACTTTTAAGCTCCCCCTAACTGATAAAATGCTTAGTTTTGGAGATATTGATTAACATGCACAAGACCCAACCTCATGTATTCTACACTCTTTTTGTTGCAAAATAAATGAAAGAGTTGACTAATAATTGCTCAGTACTTTTCATAAATAATTTGATATCTATATTTAGATGAAAGACTTTCAATTCCATTGTGACATTTTTTGACACATTACTAGAAGTTTTTTGAAATCACTAGCATGACTAGTGATTTTCAAGAAATAAAAAAATCCTAAAACCAAAGATTTTAGAAAGTCATTAGTTTTTATATCTTAGGCTAAAAACTTAGTAATGGAACTTCTTAAAAAAATGCTAACATTTATCACTAACAAATCATCGTTATTATTAGCGTTTTTTCCTACTTAATGTAGAATATCAAACAATATTGAAGTCTTAACAGTAACCGGTACCTTGATATTTACTATAGTACCTGAATCGTTCAAGTCATATACCGAAGTTTGTATTGTACCACAAACCTACGAAGAGCAAATTAAGTACCACCATAAACAGCCAAAAAGTTAAGTTTAACAACGATATCACCTACGAATTTTCGTAATAATATTGAGTAGAATTGTTAGTGTCAAAAAGACAGTTGCTCACGTTTATATAGACACATCAACTGCAACAGCAAAAGTTATCGCTGTTGCTCATTCTACAACTCCTTTTAGTTAAAGTGTTTTAATTAAATAAACCAGCTTTAAATCCATCCTACTCACCAAACCAAATCTTAATTTCTCGAGCCGCAGATTCATCTGAATCAGAGCCATGAACAATATTTGGAATCATGTCACCATCTGGTGCTGTTGCAAAGTCTCCACGAATCGTTCCAGGTGCAGCATCGCCTGGATTAGTTGCTCCCATCATATCACGCCATGACTTGATAACACCTGAACCAGAAATAATACCAATCACTGATGGACCACTCATCATGAATTCTGCAATGCTAGGGAAAAA
>NZ_KV831736.1:0-73598 GCF_001837205.1 Streptococcus sp. HMSC064D12 | reverse complement strand
AAAAAGGTTTATCAACCAATTGAGCATAATGTTCTTTAAGTCGTTCTTCATCAAGTGTCAGCATTTCCATTCGTTCAATAATGAAGCCACGACGTTCAATACGATCAATAACTTGTCACATCAAGTGTCGTTTTACAGCATCTGGTTTAATAATAAAAAATGTTTTTTGCATGTTCCCAACCTTCATTGTTTTCTTTTCATTCTACTATAGGAAGTATCATTTTGCAGACCAAAACCTTATATAGTCTTAAACTATACCCACAGAAAGAAAATAACTATTTTCAATCGAAATAAATAAAAAGTATTATAGTTGTAAAATCTTATTTTGAGGTGAATCTTATGACAAAATCTAAATTTCAATTAGTTGGTTCTCTCCTTCGTCCTGCAGATCTCCGTAAATACAAGGACGAAATCGAGCACCGTGACGATATCCAGTATCCTTTCTACGATGCCCTCCACGGTTATCAAGAAACTGAAACTGCAGATATTAAGCAAATTGTGGCTGACCAACAGGCTAACGGTATTGATATTCTTACTGATGGTGAGTTTGGGCGTTCTATGTGGCACTTGGACTTTGTCTGGGGTCTCAAAGGTATTGAACGCTACATTGCTGAGCACGGTTATACATTCAAAGACCACGATGGCGGACAATATGAGACTCGTAAAGATATTGGTATTCGTATCACTGAACCACTCTCAGGTAAAAACCACCATTATCTAGATATCTATAAATTGGTTAAAGCTGAAGCTGGTGATGAAGATACTAAACAAACTATCTGGGGTCCAGCTCATGCTTATACTGAACTTGCTATCTTTGACCGTTTGGCTGGTCCTGGGCAAGTCTATGAAACTAATGAAGACCTCAAAAAAGGTTTGATTAATGCCTATAAAGAATTCTTGGAAGAATACAAGGCAGTAGGTGGAAAAATCGTTCAATTTGATGACTGTCTCTGGGAACTCTTTGACCCATCAAACCCTGCAAGTTTCTTTGCGGAAGCTAATTCTGATTTGGCAGAATTGGCTGATGAGTTTGTAGCTATCAATAACGAGGTTGTAGACTATGCTCACGAACTTGGTTTAACGGTTTGGACACACAACTGTCGTGGTAACTATGAAAGCCGTTCTGCTGCCGAAGGAACTTACGAAGCCATTGCTAAGAAGTTCTTGGCAGAGCAACACTATGATCGCTTCTTCCTTGAATGGGACAGCGATACTGCTGGCGACATCAAGGCTCTCGAAGCCCTCAAAGACAGCAAGGCTGAAGTTGTACTAGGACTTTTGTCATCTAAAACAACTGAACTTGATGACGAAGAACGTGTTCTTGACTTGCTTGAAAAAGCTAGTCAAATCCTTCCTAAAGAGCGTCTCTTCCTTTCTCACCAATGTGGTTTCGCCTCATGTGACTCAGGTAATGAATTGGCAACACCACAACAATGGGCTAAAATTAAACAAGGTCAAGATATCGCTAAGAAATTCTTTGGTTAATTGAATACTTTTAGATCTGAAAAATCCCTTACCGCATTCGGTAAGGGATTTTAATGTTGACTAAGCTTGAATAAAAGGTTGTAAATCTTTAAGAGCACGCTCAGCAATTTTTTCGTAACGCTCTTTCTTGTCACGAATACGTGGACCTTCCAACTCTTTGATAATACCGAAGTTAACATTCATTGGTTGGAAATGTTTACTTTCAGCGTGAGTCACATAGTATGGAAGACTACCGATAGCTGTTGTGTGAGGGAAGATGACTTCTTCTTCACCCTTAAAGAGACGGGCAGCATTGATTCCAGCAACCAAACCTGAAGCAGCTGATTCAACATAACCTTCAACACCGGTCATTTGCCCTGCAAAGAACAAATTAGGGTTTGATTTTGATTGGAAGGTTTGTTTTAACAAATTTGGCGAATCCATGTAAGAGTTACGGTGCATAACCCCATAACGTACAAATTCAGCATTTTCAAGTCCTGGAATCATTTGGAAGACGCGCTTCTGTTCTCCCCATTTAAGGTGAGTTTGGAAACCAACGATATTATAGAGACTACCAGCCGCATTGTCCTGACGAAGCTGAACAACCGCATAAGGTGTCTTGAAATCACCGTCACGTGGCCCTTTGTAATCCTCAGGATACTCCAAACCAACCGGTTTCATAGGGCCATAGAGCATTGTCTTGATACCACGTTTAGCCATGACCTCGATAGGCATACACCCTTCGAAATACTTTTCTTTTTCAAAGGAATTCAAAGGAGCCTCTTCAGCTGTTGTCAAGGCCTCATGGAAGGCCATGAACTCTTCCTTGGTCATTGGACAGTTTAGATAAGCTGCTTCACCCTTGTCATAGCGTGACTTAAGGTAAACCTTGTTCATGTCGATAGTCGCTTTATCAACAATTGGCGCAGCTGCATCATAGAAATAGAAGCCATCTCCACCGTTAAGCTCATGGATTTTTTCAGCTAAAGCATCAGAAGTCAATGGTCCTGAGGCAATAACTGTAATGGCATCATCAGGAATTTCTGTGATTTCTTCACGAATAACTTCAATTAGTGGGTTATTTACAATTTCTGCTGTCACTGCTTCTGCATAACCTTCACGGTCCACCGCCATGGCACCACCAGCTGGCACACGGTGAGCTTCTCCATTGCGCATAATGATAGAGTCCAAGCGACGCATTTCTTCTTTAAGAAGCCCTACAGCATTGGTCAAGCTATCTCCACGGAAAGAATTAGAGCAAACCAACTCTGCAAAATTTGTTGTCTTATGCTGAGGTGTTGCTTTGACCCCACGCATTTCATAAAGTTTTACTGGAATACCACGTTTGGCAATCTGATAAGCCGCCTCGGATCCGGCCAAACCAGCTCCAATCACGTTAATATAATCTGCTTTTGATTGAGACATGACACTAATACCTCTTCGGGAACAAGATAAAATCCTGCTCCCACAAATCTTTCTTCATTTTTACTCTTAGTAGTATAGCAAAAAACTCCTCATCTGGCGACTAGGAGTCATCTGTATTTAAAGGGTTAAAATGATAGTCACTTTAGCACCACCCGTGCCATTGTCGTTTGAAAGAGAAAGACTACCGTGGTGTAAGCGAATAATATCATTAGCAATAGTCAGACCAAGTCCACTATGATTGCGGCTCTGTCTACTTTTATCCTCTTGATAAAAGAGCTGAGTGGCCTTTTCAAGTGATTCAAGGGAAAATCCAGGACCAAAATCAAGGCAGATAAACTTGAACTCATCTTCTTCTACCCTAGCAGTTAAGAGCAACTGACTACCACTTGGCGTATGCTCTACCGCATTCGAAAGGATATTCATAAAAGCTCGATTTAACAAGGAGCTGTCCCAATTGCCTTTGGTTTCTTCCTCAATTTCTTTCTTGTCAAATACCACTTTGATTTGTTTCATTTGTGCTAATGACAGGGTTTGATCGTAAATGTCTTCAACAAATTCCTTAACTGGAATTTCTTCAAGCGTCAAGGTTTTCTTTAAACTCGTTTTGTTGAGTTCGGACAACTCTCTCACATAAGCATCAACCTGTGCAATCCCTTTTTGAAAATGCTCTAACAAATCCGTCTGTTCTGCATCTAAGGGCGTCATAGCTAAGAGTTCCGCATTCCCACGGGCAACTGTCAGTGGCGTCTTTAAATCATGTGTCAGAGCAGAAATCTGATTTTGTTTATCTTGCTCTGCCTTCCAATTTTCCATCAAAGACTCACGAAGTGCTACTCGCATATGATCCAAACCACTTAACACTTGATTAAATTCCTTAATTGTAGACTGAGAAGTTTGAAAATCCAAATCTTGCTCTGCTATTTTCTCTGTTGCCTTCAATATTGTGCTTAACTCTCGACTCAATTTACTAGCATAGTAAAAAGTTAAAGTAATAAATATGAGTAGTATAGACACCATCATTGAGCCAATCATCAATAGATCAGCATTGGGAAAATGCTGGTTCATCCAGTCATTACGGTACCGAGGTGATAGTTGATAATTGACAATGACGATGCCATCAGACCGTTCAAATGACTGAAAATAGCCATATTTGCCACCATGAACATTCTTGAATTGGTAATCTAGCAAGGATTCTTCTTGCAAATTATCTGGCATGTTAGACTTCTTAAGCTTAAAATCCCTAGTCAAGAAGACATAGCTTGTACCATCAGGCAAGACATCTGGATTAAAGACCTTAGAAGTTTCAATTTCATTCCTGACAGCAGACAAATCACTTTCTACCTGATTTGCTGGAAACACAACGCCAAAACGATAAGACAAGCTGAACAAAGACAAAATAAGCAGGCTACTGATTGCTGATAGAACTGTAAGACTGACGACATAAGATAATAAGATTGTTCTTAGAGAGTGTTCTCGTTTTTTAATTAGTGCCACTTGTAACCAATCCCCCAGACTGTTTCAATAGGATTTTGCCCAACATTTTTGAGCTTTGCACGGATATTTTTGATATGTTCAGCCACTGCTGTCGGACTCCCTTTATCCTCATAGCCGTACAAATGCGTGTAGATTTGCTCTTTGGAAAAGACTTGGCCCTTATTTTCAGCCAGAAACTGACAAATACGATATTCTGACCTAGTCAAATCTAACAACTGATTCTCAACATAAAGCTCCTGAGCAGACAAATCAAACTGAATATTTTCAATTAATAGCTTATGGTGGCGCTCACGATGTTCACGTCTCAAGTGAGCAGCCACACGCGCTTGAAGTTCTTTAATCCCAAATGGCTTACAAATATAATCATCTGCACCATAAGTCAACCCCTGGACAATATCTGCCTCTTGTGTTTTAGCTGTAATAAAGAGTATAGGACAACCCACCTGATCCCGAATGTCATGACAAAACTGGAGACCGTCAACATCAGGCATCATAATATCCAGTAAAATCAAGTCAAACCGTGGCAACGAGTTCTTATCCAAATCTAAAACACTTGTAAGCCCCGTCACCTTATGATTTTGGAGCTCTAAAGCCTTTACAACAAATTGAACAATATCTTCCTGATCATCAACGACAAGTATCTGAGCCATAACCTCTCCTTTCATACAAAGTACCCTTATCATATCATCTATAGAAGATAACTGACAAGGCGTAAAGTAGATAAATATGTGTTGGGTAAAAGACATAGAACAAATATTTTGACCCTTTACCTCTTTGACCGTTATAACAAAGCATTAAGGGAGCTGCAAATATTTCCATCCATTCAATGTATTTAAACATTAAATCGTGAAAAGAAGGTCTACTTAGAACAATCGCTATTAGTGCCCAAACTAGACTAACACTCACAAAAGCAAGCACTTCTTTCTTAAGATTCTTGTGACAAAGATACATAGCGATACCAGTCAAAAGTAACCACGTTCCTCCATCGCTGATAAATGTATGAACTGGTAGCACTGTAAAATTGAGTAATTTAAGTAGAAAACCTAACATAGGTTTGTTCACACTTAGCAGATAAAAAGGCAACATTAGCAATGGGAGTAATATTGGAAAAAGTAAGGTTGGGATTCCTTTTAGATATTTCCTTTCTTGAATCCAAGCGATACCTTGAAGAGCAACGAGCAAGATAACGAATGATGACAACATCATATTTTGTGGAAAGAAACCATCTGGCCTTACAAGAGGATGTAAAAAATTATAAAATCCAAACTGAATCAATCCCATCAAAATAGCTAAAGCATAAATCCTTAGGAAGTATTTTTTTCGATTGTGTGTATGGACGAAACCTTCAATCACAGCAAATAGAAATAAGGGGGCCGCTAATCTCCCAATCATAGTAAACCAAATGGGTATTTTTCCTGTATATTCAAAAAAATATTGAATATGGTCGAATACCATAGTAATTAGGGCTATATATTTGAGTTGGAAACCTGATAGACTAAAACGTTTCATAATAACTCTCCTTTCTTTTCATCCTTAGTATAAAAAACAAATTAACTAACATAGTTTACTTTTCCGACAAACTACTAACCAAATTTTAGGATAACCACGAAAGACTAATACACTATCTATGTTATTTCTTATATTATTTTTTGGTTCTATAATCTATTAAACATATAAATAACAAAGTCACCCCAACAATCCATAAAGGAAGGGAATTGAGTTGGCTCCAATCACTAAGGATAAGGCTATTGAAAGGTAAAGCAATAGGAAGCCAATGAGTAGACAAGAAAACTTTATTACTAGCAAAAATAATAAAAATAATTTCAACCATAGAGATTATAATATTACTAACACTGTTCAGACTCACTTGTATAAAGTAGTGAAAATGATTAAGAAAGACTATTAACATCCAACTTGATAGACTTACTACAAATCCATTAACACTATTCATAAGAAGGAGGTTTATGATAAGCCAACTGAATAAAGAAGGTAGGCTAAGGACTATGTCTGATATTAAAAGTTTAGCCAACCATAAACGTCTTTGCTTAGGATAACTCGATATTTCTTGATAATGATTAGCGTGTTTTTCTTGTTCAATCCCTAAAATTGACAAAAATGATGTCAATAGCGGATAGCATAAAAAAGATAATATGGCTAAATTAGTTAGAGAAAAACCATTAGGAACGAAGCTCACATACATTGGAATTGTAATGATCTCTAAGACAGCAAAACTGAGAATAAGATAAAGACCGAAAGTATTCTTAAATTTTAGTAACTCACTCCTTAGCATTTAATTGCCTCCTTTGAAGTGAAAAAGATAAAAACAATGTCACTACTATTGATAGTATCATCGTAAGTAACACTTGAAGAATGCTAGTATGATTCGTATTTACAATAATATCCCCCGATGGTTTAAGATTTAATAAAAATTGAGCTATTTTATAGTGATAAGTATAGGGGAAAACGAACCAAAGTGGACTCTGAGCAATAAAGGGTGCTATTAAAAGACAAACCAATGTATTAAGAGCTAATAGGATGAATTGACTCATGTATTTAGACATTAGGTAAAGTAAAGGAATGTTCCATAAAGTTGTCATCCAAATTAAGATTAAGGAAATAGCTGTTTTAGGAATATTTATTGGAATAAAACCTGTGTAAATAAATGCAACGAGACTGAGGAAAGCAAGTAAGAATAAACTAGAAATCAATGTCCTCATTCCTATAAGCACCATTTTCATCAAGATAATTTTCCAAGTGAAATATCCATTTGTAACATTTTGAAAATGCCCAGCCTGGTCTTCTAAACGTCTATCGACTATAAACAAAAGACCATTTACAAGATATAAAAAGATAGCTTCCCACCAATAAACCGAGAAAGGAACAAAAATCTGTAACCCTCCCATTAAAAAGGCTATAAGAACGGTTAAAAATGGTATGATGATTAAGAATTTAGTAGTTCCTAAATGTCGTAATTTGAGCAATTCCGAATAGAATATCTTTTGCATATCACTAACCCCCATGAACAATTTTAAAGAAGAGTCTCTCAAGACTATCTACATTTTTGTTTTCACCATCATATTGAATCTTACCTTTATCGAGAATAAGAATATGATCAGCAACCTTACTAATTTCTAGAAGTTGATGACTGGAAACTAGAATTGTCATTCCTTCTGCTTTTAAGGAACGAATAAGGTCTAGCAGTTCATTAATTCCATCAGGATCAAGTCCATTAGTAGGCTCATCTAGAATTAAAAATTGGGGATCAGTTAAAATAGCCATACCAATCCCAAGTCGCTGCTTCATACCTAATGAAAATTTACCGGCTTTTTTCTTTCCAGTATTTGAAAGTCCAATTATTTCTAAGGTTTCAAAAATTTTGGAATCAGGAATATCATATAACAACGCTTTTGTTTTTAGATTATCAAAAGCTGAAAGATTGTGATAAATTGCAGGTGCTTCGATTAATGCACCTAATAAATGTTTGTTTTTGGATGATCCATCAAATCGAATTTCTCCACTACTTTTTTGGACTAAACCAAAAAGAATTTTCATCAGAGTTGACTTACCAGCACCATTTACTCCTAATAGACCAGAAACTGTTCCAGATTCAATTGTAAATGTGATGTTGTCTAAAATAGTCTTATCTTTGTAGGATTTTGAAAGTTGTTTAACAGTTATTTGCATTTGTACACCTCTTTTAGAATAGTTCTGTTTTCAATATAAGCTTATATTTATCTAATATCAGAAAACCACTTAATCTCCTTTCTTTCCATCCTTAGTATAAAAAACAAATTTAAGGAAAGTATCAGTTTTTTTGATAAAATACAAAAAACTATCCCAAGATTTAACTTGAGATAGCTTTCTTTATTTAACAATAGATTCTTTGTAGTCACACTCTTCGTTGCTACAGATAACTTGCTTGCCGCCACCACGGACTTTCTTCTCAACGAGATAATCACCTGATTTAGGACAGTTACGTCCAACAGGGATATCCCACGACGTAAATTCACAGTCAGGATAGCGATCACAACCATAGAAGACACGATTTCGTTTTGTCTTACGTTCGATGACCTGACCTTTACCACAGGTTGGACAAGTAACGCCAATTTCTTTGGTTATGGCTTTAGTATTGTGACAATCTGGGAAGTTACTACATGCGTAGAACTTACCGTATCGACCAAGTTTGATGACCATTGGGTGACCACAGAGGTCACAATCAAAACCAGCTGGCTCATCCTTGATTTGGATTTTTTCAATACCTTCTTCAGCTTTTTCCAATTCTTTTTGGAAAGGTTTGAAGAACTCATCAATAACCTTCTGCCATTGTTCCTTACCGATTTCAACTTTATCGAGTTTTCCTTCCATCTCGGCGGTGAATTTAACATCCACGATGTCAGGGAAGAATTCGACGATTAAGCTATTAACGATTTCACCAAGTTCTGTTGGTTCAAAACGTTTAGCAACCAATTTAACATAGTAACGACGTTGAATAACATCAAGTGTAGGTGCATAAGTTGACGGACGACCAACACCATTTTCTTCCAGCGTCTTAATCAGAGTAGCTTCAGAATAGCGGGCAGGTGGTTGCGTGAAGTGTTGTTCAGGCGTTGTCACAACCTTCTTAACCGTATCTCCTTCTGCCATGTCAGGAAGCATTTTATTCTTATCAGAGTCGTTGTAAACGGCCATGTAACCATCAAACTTGATTTGGCTACCATTTGCTGTGAAAATGACTCCGTTTTGGGACAAGGTCACCTTCATCGTATCAAATACTGCAGCTGTCATTTGACTCGCTACAAAACGATTCCAAATAAGGGTATAGAGCTTAAGCTGATCCTTATCCAAATACTTTGCAATGCTTTCTGGTGTTTGGAAAACATTTGACGGTCGAATAGCCTCATGGGCATCTTGTGCTCCCGAACTATTTTTCACCTTGCTGCCATGTTTTGAATACTTAGAACCAAAGCGTTCTGTAATAAATTCAGCAGCCTGGTTTTGTGCCACCGGACTGATACGTGTTGAGTCCGTACGCATATAGGTAATCAAACCTTGAGCGCCTGAACCCAGATTAATCCCTTCATACAACTGTTGGGCAACCATCATGGTCTTACGTGTACGGAAGTTAATCTTATTGGCAGCATCCTGTTGGAGAGATGATGTTGTATATGGCAATGGCGCATTACGACGGCGTTCTTTTTTCTCTACTTTATCTACGTTAAAGTCATCACTTGTGATACGAGACAGAACGGCTTGAACATCGTCATTATTGTTGAGCTTAAGCTTTTTACCATCCAAGCCATAGAAGTTAGCCTGAAACTTCTTAGCACCCTTCTTAAAGGCACCATCAATAGTCCAGTATTCTTCTGGTTTAAAGGCCTTAATTTCATTTTCACGGTCAATAATAAGCTTAAGCGCTACTGATTGTACACGACCTGCAGAAAGACCTTTCTTAACCTTCTTCCATAGAAGCGGTGAAATAGAGTAACCCACAATACGGTCCAAAACACGACGAGCTTGCTGGGCATCTACCAAGTCCATGTCAATGGCGCGTGGCTCTACGAAGGCATTTTTAACCGCATCTTTAGTGATTTCGTTAAAAACGACACGATTCTTATCATCTGGCTCTAATCCAAGAATATGTGACAAATGCCATGAAATGGCTTCCCCTTCACGGTCCGGGTCACTTGCGAGAAAGACTTGCTTGGCTTTTTTAGCTTCTTTCTTCAATTCATTGATAAGAGGTCCCTTACCTCGAATATTAATGTACTGAGGTTCGTAGTTGTTTTCAAAATCAATAGACATACTTGATTTTTTCAAATCACGAATATGCCCAACAGAGGCTACAACTTTATAGTTGCGGCCAAGATACTTCTCAATCGTTTTCGCTTTAGCAGGAGACTCCACGATGACCAAATTTTTCTTTGGTGTCGCTCTCTTTTTAGTCGCCTTTTTGGCTGTCGTTTTCTTTGTTGTTTTAGTTTTCGTTTTTGTTGTCGTTGCTGTCGCCATAGACTATTTCCTTATAATGTTATAAACTGGCTGCGCCACTAATCTGTCTAAAATCTGGTCACAAGACATTAAAAAATGAAACATCTTGGACCGAGCAACTAACATGATACCGTCCTTTTCATTAACTGTCAATAAAAAACTTTATCTCTATAGGAGAAGTTTGATTTTCAAGAAAACTCTGAAAGGATGTCAAACCCTGTCGTAATGCACTTTGCACCCTCCTGAATTAGGTGATGGCATCCATCTGACTTTCCATCTAAAATATTTCCTGGAATAGCAAAGACATCTCTTCCTTCTTCCATAGCACGCTCACAAGTAATCAGACTTCCCGAGCGAAGCTTAGCTTCTACGACCATAACTCCTTGACACAATCCAGAAATAATCCGATTGCGTTCAGGAAAGTGGTACTTGAGAGGCTGTTCACCCGGTCCATATTCTGTAAGAACTAAATGATTTTTGGCCATATAGTCCTGCAAAGCTTTATTTTCTTTAGGATAATAAACATCAAGTCCTGTCCCGATAACTGCAATAGTGTTTCCCTTATTTTTCAAGGCCTCCATATGCGCACAAGTATCAATCCCACGCGCCAATCCACTCACAATAGTAAAGTGATTCCCAAGTTCACTAACAATTTTGCGAACAGACTGTTTGCCTGTTTCAGAACACTTTCTTGCTCCAACAACAGCTAGCTTTGGTTTACTCAGTAAATCAAGATTCCCCTGATAATAAAGGAGGACAGGAGGATTATAGGTATGCTTCAGCTCAATGGGATATTCTTTATCAAAAATCGATAGCGTAGGAAAATGGTCGAATTGTTCTTTGAGTTGTTTAATATCTAAACTCTTGTACTTTTCCATAAAAAGAACGGCATTTTTAGACTTGGATACCACTGCCATATCACGTAAACTCAATTTTCTATCTTGAATCTTTTGATAGTCCAAAATATTTAAGATATTCAAATTCGTCAACCCAGCGGTTTTAAGTTTAAAAAGTTCAAAATTATTCATATAGATACCTCCTTTTCATTATTCGTAACAGAAAAGAAAAAAGCTCCATTATGGAACTTTCATTGATTATAAATCATTTTCAGAAGCAAAATAAGACGCCGCGCCTAGTAGGTTACTATCGTTATGGAAATGACAGGCTTGAATAGTTATGGGCTCAAAACCTAATTCAGGCTTATCCTTAAATAACTCCTCATAGGCATCACTTATTCCTTCTATTAAAGAACCTTGCCTACTGATACCACCACCGATAACAACTTTCTCCAGCCTAAAGAAGCTCTGTAAATTTAGCACAAGAACAGCAATTTCATGACAATAGTCTTTAAATAAAAGATTTAGCTCTTCCGATTGATTTCCCTCTATAGCTGAGAATACGGCTGGACCATCGTCTTGATCTAACCTAAGTAATTGACTGGCTTCATGAACAAAGCCTACTGCAGCCCCCTTATTATCGACAAGACTTACTAAGCCATGCATAAACAATTCCCACTGGAAAGGTAGAGAGGTTTGACTCATTCTTTGGGGACTTGGAGCTCGCAGATATTGGGTGACTGACAGAGGTGATAGCAAGTCCTTCTGTGAGACAAGTCCTAAACCAACACCCGTACCTAAAACCAAGGCAGCCCCACAATCTAAGTCTTGTAGACTTCCATATCTGGCTTCAGCCAAGGCTGCCGCATCAGCGTCATTGATAACCTTTACAGGCAGTTGAAATGTTCTAGTCAATCGTGATCCAAGAGGAATAGCCGTTAAATATGGGATAAGACCTCCCTTGAAAATGAAGCCACGTTTACTATTTATTTCTCCTGGGCACGCAATGGCAATCCCAGAAATGATATCCTTGTGAGACGAGACAATATGCTCTAAAGTCAACCAAAAGTCGTCTAACATTGGTGGTGTTGGAACTTTAGATTGATTGCTAATCTTAAAATCATCATCAACTAACCCAAACTTGATAAAGGTTCCTCCAATATCAATAGCTAAAATCACGCCACTTCACCTACTTTTTATTATTGACTTTATGGGTTCAAAGCTTCTTCTATGAATTGGAGTAACACCAAAGTTATCTATGCCAGTCAAATGATCCTTGGTACCATAACCTGCATTTTTGGCAAATGCGTAACCAGGAAACTCCTGATCATAGTCAGCCATCATCTTATCACGGGTTACCTTTGCTACGATAGAAGCTGCCGCAATTGATAAAGAATTAGCATCCCCTTTTATAATTGATGTTTGTCCTATTGGTAAGTCCAAAGTCATGGCATCAACTAACAAATGTTCTGGTTTGGGACTAAGTTTTTCAATAGCTTCAGCCATAGCAAGCTTGGTTGCTTCATAAATATTAACATCGTCAATCACATGATTGTCCTTTATACCAATCCCGACAGCTACCGCTTCCTTCATGACCTGCTTATAAATAGCTTCATGTTTTGATTTTGGTATTTTTTTACTATCATTAAGACCTTTTATTTTGCAAAGCTTTGGTAAAATCACCGCTGCAGCTACCACTGGCCCAGCCAAAGGGCCACGTCCAACTTCATCAACACCTGCAATGAGTTCAATTCCCTGAGCATAAAGCGCTTTTTCGTAACTGAGCATCATCTCTAAGCGTTCTTCCTCAGCAATCTCAGCTAGGATAGCTTTACGGCGTTGCTTAATGGCAGTCTGTACACCAGCTCGACTATCTTCCTCAAAACTGGCCCATCGGTGGTCGTCAAGGTCTGTCAAAGTGGCCAATTGCTCTTTGACTTCTTTAATTGTCGCCATCAGTATCGACCCCAACAATATCAAGTGTGTAACGACCTAGTTTTCCATCACGAACTTCTTTGACAAATAGATTATAGAAACGGTCATAATCTTCACGGAAGCCAAGTTTTCGAGTCATTTCCATAATGATTTCTGGCGCCTCTTCTTCAAGGTCAATCCCTTTAAAGCGTTCTTCTAAACGTTCAGGATAGTAAGTTTTAAAATAGTTAAGGCCAAAAATCGTAACTTCATCCATTGGCAAAAGCTGGTCCTTGATAGCTCCGGTCAAAGCAAGCTTCAAGCCGACCAATTCATCTTCAAACTTAGGCCACAAAATCCCAGGAGTATCCAGAATTTCCAAGTCCTTATTAGACTTCAACCACTGTTGACCTTTTGTCACACCAGGTTTATTTCCTACAACGGCAATTTTTTTACCAGCCAAACGATTCATCAAGGTAGATTTCCCTGCATTTGGAATCCCAATAATCATGGTTCGCAAGGTCTCTTTCTGAATACCACGTTCACGTAGTCGTTGAATCTTGTCAGCCATAAGACTCTTAGCAGCGTCTGTCACCAATTTAACTGTAGATTGTTCCTTGGAATTGATGGCCAAGGTTTTAATCCCTTGACTCTCAAAATAGCTACGCCACTCTTTTGTACGATTACTATCAGCAAGGTCAGCCTTATTGAGAATTAAAAGCTTTGGTTTATCGCCAACAATTTTAGTTAGCATGGGATTTTGACTTGACAGTGGCAAACGTGCATCCACTAAAATTGTTACAAAATCAACATGCTTAAGATTTTCCTGAACTTGTCGACGAGCTTTGGACATGTGACCAGGAAACCATTGAATAGTAGCCATGTATATCTCTCCTCTTTATTTTCTTAGTAAAATATGATTTAAACTCTTTAAAAAAAGCCAAAGACTTGGCTTTACTTTACTTATATTATATCAGATTTAGTTTAAGATGCCCAATCGATAAAAGTTGACTAAGCCTCAACAGGCATAAAGTTACCGACAATTTTACCTATGATTCGCGGATCTTCGTCATAAGGGGCAAACTTATCACCATAACGTTTATTAAGAGAAACTAAACGTAGACCATCTTCCTCTCGATAAACTTTTTTAATATAGGTTTGCCCATCCCAGTCTACAGCATAAACAGCTCCATCATAATCAAAACCTGTTTGTTTGATTAGCACTACTTCACCATTTAGGTAGGTAGGTTCCATAGAGTCTCCAAAAACCCATGACGCAAAATCATGATCCAATTCTTCATCATAGAAAACTTCATCATAATTGCCATCACCAAAGTAAGTGTAACCAGTTCCGGCTGATAAACGCTCGAAAACTTTGTATGAGTAAAGCGGAATAACAGGTGCTTTTTGCTTTTCTGCTTCTTGCTCTTCTAAGAGAGCCTTAGTGAGTCGCAAAGCTTCTTGGCGATTTTCCTCATTTAATTCCAAGTAGACTTCTACAATCTCATGTTCAGACAGAAAATAGGTCTCAGCTACACCAAAAAGTTCGGCCAAAACCGAAAGGTTCTTTTGATTAGGTTTCGTCTTACCATTTTCCCAATTAAAATAAGAGGAGCGTGAAATTCCTAGATGCTTAGCTACTGATGCTTGGCTCATTCCTTGTGCTTCTCGAATTTCCTTAAGTCTTTGTCCTGAAAACATGGCTACCTCCGTAAGTTAATAAACTAACATAAGTTTATCAAAAAAAGCAGTTGTTTTCAAGTGAAACTAACTACTTTTACATTTCTCTTTTATCTCATTCTTTAACTAAAAATCCTAGATGGTTAAGTGCCTCTTCAATATAATCTATATCTTGCTCACTATCTGCTTCGACAAGATGATAATGAACACCGTTTGTCAAATCAGATAAGGGGCGAAAGTCATTTGACGAGGCTTGGTCTAAAAAGTGACTAACATCTCGACGACAAGTCAATTTCAACAAAGTCTGAATTTCTCCATAAACTGGATGATCAATCATGATATTTTGAATACGGCCTCCATTATCAACAATAGCCAAAAGCTCATCTTCCATATCGGACACTTTATGATTCACCTTAAACAGTCGACGTACATAAGAATCATCTTCTCTGCTTTTATAGATATATCCCCTATTAGTTGAAATAATCTGGGCACCATCTGCACGTAAGAGTGCAATATCTTGAACAATGATTTGACGTGTCACACCAAAATGCTCCGCCAAACTCTGTCCATTCATTGCCTCTTTAGCTCCCTTTAAGAGTGCCAATAATTCTTGTTTTCGATTTGAAGCCATAGACCAACCATCCCTCTTTCAACTAGCGTATTTTTCGAATACTTTTGAAAATCGTTAATGCTATAACATAGTCTATCATACTATGGACAATAGTGCCAAAACCAACTAAAACAAAGAGAACATAGAACAGTTTTTGGAAATCCTCTCCTGTTACAGAATAAAAAATCACGCAAGCAAGAACTTCACCTATGGCATGGATAAGCCCTAAAACAAAGTTGAAAAGTAATGATGATTTATGGTTTTCTATCGTTTGTGGAAATTTTTTCAAATAGAGTGCGCCTAAAAAGCCAAATATAATATGTGAAAAGGCTCTAAAAACAACCACAATCGGATAGCCAGCCATAAAGTAGCCCAAACTAGAAGCTAAGATAACAAAAGCAGTTACCCAGGGAGATATAAACATAGCTAGAAATATTGGAACATGACTCCCCAAAGTATACGAAGCCGGTGGGATGATTAGTTTAATTGGCATGATACTTGGGATAAGGATAGCAATTGCAGTTAATAAAGCTGCAAAGGTCATTTCTTGAATTCTCTTTTTCGGTTTCATAATCTACTCCTTTTTATTGTATATACATTAGTATATTACAGTGTATAGTTATATAAGTCAATGTTTTTCAGAAAAAAACACTAGAGCAAAATGCCCTAGCGTTCTATGTTTCTTATTTACGTTTTTTCTTAGCTTTTTTCATCTTATTAGCTTGACGCTTCATCGCATGTTTCATGGCAAATGAACCAACCTTACCTTTAAGGCCACCACCAAGCATTTGGCTAAGATCCATATTTCCAAGATCTGGCATACCAGCGCCACCCATCATGCCTTCGAGAGCAGACATATCCATATTACCCATATCAGGCATATTTGGCATGTTTTTTGGCAGATTATTTGGGTTAAGACCCATTTGACGCATCATTTGCTCCATATCACCAGACATAACACCTTGCATCATTTGTTTGGCTTGGTTGAAGTCTTTAATAAACTTGTTTACTTCGATGAAGGTATTCCCTGAACCATTGGCAATACGGCGACGACGACTTGGTGTCAAAAGATCTGGATTTTCACGTTCTTCAGGTGTCATAGATGATACGATGGCACGTTTGCGCGCAATTTGTTTTTCATCTACTTTAACATTAGCCAAGGCTGGATTGTTAGCCATACCTGGCAACATCTTGAGCAAATCCTCCATTGGACCCATATTTTGTACCTGGTCTAATTGGTCAATGAAGTCATTGAAGTCAAAGGTGTTTTCACGCATCTTTTCAGCCAACTCAAGAGATTTTTTCTCATCGTACTCTTGAGAAGCTTTTTCGATAAGGGTAAGAAGGTCACCCATACCCAAAATACGACTTGACATACGGTCTGGGTGGAAAGTCTCGATATCTGTAATTTTCTCACCAGTACCCGTAAATTTAATTGGCTTGCCGGTAATCTCACGAATAGAAAGAGCCGCACCTCCACGGGTGTCCCCATCAATTTTAGTAAGAACAACACCAGTGATATCTAGCTGTTCGTTGAACTCCTTGGCAACGTTAGCAGCTTCCTGACCAATCATGCTATCCACAACCAAGAGAATTTCGTTTGGATGAGCAAAATCCTTAATATCATGCAATTCTTGCATGAGAGTCTCGTCAATCTGCAAACGACCAGCCGTATCAATCAAGACATAGTCATTCTTATTGGCACGCGCTTGTTCCAAACCATTTTTGACAATCTCAACTGCTGGTGTCTCTGTTCCCATATCAAAAACAGGAACATTGATTTGTTGCCCAAAAGTCTTCAATTGATCAATGGCTGCTGGACGATAGATGTCCGCCGCAATCATCATTGGACGGGCTTCTTGTTCCTTAATCAACTTATTAGCCAATTTACCAGCAAAGGTTGTCTTACCAGCCCCTTGGAGACCAACCATCATAATGATTGTTGGAATCTTTGGAGATTTCTCAATTTCAGATGTTTCAGACCCAAGAATCTCTGTCAATTCTTCATTAACAATCTTGATAATTTGTTGTGAAGCATCAAGAGTATCAATGATTTCGTGACCTACAGCACGTTCACGAACACGTTTAATAAATGTCTTAACGACTGGTAGCGCTACGTCTGCTTCAAGAAGTGCCAAACGAATCTCTTTAGTGACTTCTTGAACTTCTTTCTCTGAAAGTTTTCCTTTACGTCTTAAATTTTTGAAAACGCCTTGCAAGCGTTCCGTTAAGCTTTCAAAAGCCATATATCATTTCCTCTCTTACTTTCTGCTTTGATCTAATCTCTATTATCAATGCTGCTGAGCACAGTAATTTGTTCCTGAAGATAGCTATCGTCTGGGTATTTTTCCATGATATCATCAAAAATTTGGCTACGGACGATGTAATCTGAATACATATGTAATTTCATCTCGTAAGCCTCTAAAATCTTCTCAGTACGCTTGATGTTATCATATACTGCCTGACGACTCACACCAAATTCCTCGGCAATTTCTGCCAAACTGTAATCATCCGCATAATATAGCTCAATATAGTTCATCTGCTTATCTGTCAAAAGTGCAGCATAGAACTCAAAAAGGGCATTCATGCGATTGGTTTTTTCAATTTCCATAAGCTCCATTTTACCATAAAATCATGGTGTTAGCACGATTCTTGTGCAGAAAAAAGTAGTGACTTCTAATTGTTCTCCAAATAAAATTCAAAACGGTCACCAACGTAGTAACTTCGAACATATTCGAAAGCCTGACCGTCTTGGAGGAAGGAAATCTGTGTCAGACTCAAGAGAGCATCACCAGTCTTAACCTTGAGATGCTTGGCTAAACTACTATTGGCCAAACTAGCTGATATGGTCTGCTGACTTTTCCCTATTTCATAGCCATTATCGGTCAGTGTCTTGAAGAAATGTTCCGTAATTTCTGACTCCTTAAAACCTCGGATAATTTTCTCAGGGATACTGGCAATCTCATAGGCAACTGGAAGATCATCCGCAAAGCGAACACGTTCCATACGAATCACATAGGACTGTGGTAAGACACCTAAATTTTTGATTTCAAATTCATTGGGATGCACACGTTTATATGAAATAAGCTCACTAGACGGTTTCTTACCTTGAGATTTAACAATCTCTGTGAAACTCGTGGTTCCACGCATCTTTTCCTTAACTCGACTGCTAGCCACAAAAGTACCACTGCCTGGCTTACGCTCTAAAATCCCCTCATCTACTAAAAGTGTTATGGCCTGACGCACAGTCATACGACTCACATCAAAAGTGTCGCAAAGATCTCGCTCGCTAGGGAGACGTTGCCCGATTTTCCAAGTGCCGTCATCAACATCTGCCTTAATCTTATCATGTATGCGAATATATGCTGGTAGCATCTAATACCCCCTTCTTTACCCCTATTTTACAAAAAAACTAATAGAATTGTAAAGGTGACGACAAGACTTACAGTTTATCGTATAAATCTAGGTGCTAAGTCCTTAAAATTGTGATACAATGATTGCATAAGAGTCCATTTGTGACGTAAAAAGAAAGGGTAATAATGACTGACATTTCTACTTTGAATGATGTGCAGAAAATCATTGTTCTAGACTATGGTAGCCAATACAATCAGCTGATTGCACGTCGTATTCGTGAATTTGGCATTTTCTCTGAATTGAAAAGCCATAAAATTACCGCTGATGAAGTCCGTGCCATCGATCCTATCGGTATCGTACTTTCGGGTGGTCCTAACTCTGTTTATGCCGAAGATGCCTTTGGTATTGACGAAGAAATTTTTGAACTTGGTATTCCAATTCTTGGTATCTGTTACGGAATGCAACTGTTGACCCACAAACTTGGTGGTAAAGTTGTTCCTGCTGGTGAAGCTGGTAACCGTGAGTATGGCCAATCAACACTTCGCCTTCGTGCCCAATCAGAACTCTTTGCAGGAACTCCTGAAGAACAAGTCGTTCTTATGAGCCACGGTGATGCTGTTACAGAAATTCCAGAAGGTTTCCATCTTGTTGGTGACTCAGTAGATTGCCCATTCGCCGCAATGGAAAATACTGAGAAAAACTTCTACGGTATCCAATTCCACCCAGAAGTTCGTCACTCTGTATATGGTAACGATATCTTGAAAAACTTCGCTTTCGGTATCTGTGGTGCCAAAGGTGACTGGTCAATGGCTAACTTCGTAGATATGCAAATTGCACAAATCCGTGAAACAGTTGGTGACCGTAAAGTCCTTCTTGGCCTCTCAGGTGGGGTTGACTCATCTGTTGTTGGTGTCCTTTTGCAAAAAGCTATCGGAGATCAATTGACATGTATCTTCGTTGACCACGGTCTTCTCCGTAAAGGTGAAGGTGACCAAGTTATGGAGATGCTTGGAGGTAAATTTGGCCTTAACATTATCCGTGTTGATGCTTCTAAACGCTTCCTAGATCTCTTGGCTGGTGTTGACGATCCTGAGAAAAAACGTAAAATCATCGGTAACGAGTTTGTTTACGTCTTTGATGACGAAGCAAGCAAACTTAAAGGTGTAGACTTCCTAGCTCAAGGAACACTCTACACTGATATTATTGAATCAGGTACTGAGACAGCCCAAACAATCAAATCTCACCACAATGTTGGTGGTCTTCCAGAAGATATGCAGTTTGAATTGATTGAACCACTTAATACCCTCTTTAAAGATGAAGTACGTGCCCTTGGTACTGAGATGGGAATGCCTGACGAAGTTGTTTGGCGTCAACCTTTCCCAGGACCAGGACTTGCCATCCGTGTTATGGGTGAAATCACTGAAGAGAAACTTGAAACTGTTCGTGAGTCTGATGCTATCCTTCGCGAAGAAATTGCCAAAGCTGGTCTTGATCGTGATGTATGGCAATACTTCACTGTTAACACAGGCGTTCGCTCTGTCGGTGTTATGGGTGATGGCCGTACTTATGACTACACTATCGCTATCCGTGCTATCACTTCAATTGACGGTATGACAGCTGACTTTGCAAAGCTTCCATGGGAAGTTCTTCAAAAGATTTCTGTACGTATCGTTAACGAAGTTGACCACGTTAACCGTATCGTCTACGATATTACAAGTAAACCACCTGCAACTGTAGAGTGGGAATAAAATATAAACCTAATTTAAAGTGACTTGATTGATTTAACAGCATTTTGAATTGTTTTAAAACGCTAAAATCTAATTAATTATATTTGGTTCCCCACCAAATACCCCACCAGAATTTCTTTCTGGTGGGGATTTTTTATATCTTATTTAAAAAATAAACCAATAAGCAATGATACGGGGTCAGAAAAATTTTTGCTTTTAAGATGAGAGTAGCTCATAGTTTTTCCTCGAGTTCTGTTTATGTGATTACTTACAGTTTACACCAATGAAAAGCTATGAGTTTTTTGTTGCACTATATTTTACAATTTATCAAATAAAAAAACATCTTGCTTATGCTTACAGATTCATCATTTAATGGTTGTTTGACCAATCTTATATCTTCTAGCAAGATAATCACAGACTTCTCTTCGTTTAGATAGAGTTGAACTACTCTTAGTTTTTTCAACAGATTTTGGACTTCTTTTGGGCGGCAATTCACTTCTAGTGAATTATAGTATTTTCACTGTCCACTGTAAGTGGGAGTTTATCACCTTCACCGTCTCAGAGGATAGGAATTAAGAGAAGATCTCAATAGAAAAAGGACTCTGTATTGAAAAAGAATCCTTAATTTCTTATAATCCCATCAAATAATTTCTTCAAATTCCCAAAACTCACCACTGGAAAGACGAGTCCTGAGTAGAATAAGAGCACGGTGTTTAGAAAATCTACCAAGACTGAAATCCGTTGGAAACGGATGGTCAGTCGAATCATGACAAGATAATAGCCAAGGAAAATCAGGAAACCAATCAGTACTACGAGCAGTCCTTGGAAACTGATGACCTTCAAAGAAAAATGAGTTGGTAAGCTCTGATGAATCAAAAGTAAAGCAATCCAGAAAATCAAAGACAACCAAACAAAGTAAACCACTGCTCGTTGCAGGTAAATTCTATACACTGATTGCAAAGCATACTGGGTGCCAAAAGATTGCCCAGACCGAATCTCGTACTCCAACTCTTCATTTCCCAAGGAAACCACATGGGTCAAGATGAAATAATAATAGAAATAGGACAACTGAAAGTCAGAATTTCCCCTCAAAAGGCTATAAAAACCAAGAATGAAAATGACGTGGTAGAGGGTGTCAAACAGGGTATCCGCCCAGCGTCTCTTGCGAAAGAGATAAAATCGCTTCACTTCATTATACATGGAACAAACTTCCCTTCTTTTTGGCATAGGTCAAACAAGTTTGAAAGCACAAGTAACCCAAAAGCCAGTAAATCAAACCGTATCCCAGTAATAATAAAAGAACGAACCAACTTGGTTGGCGGATAAAACTCACCAAGAGATGAAAAGGCAAGAAACGAGTTAAAGTAGCAATCAAATGACTCGATTGTTCCTGAAAACCAGCCAAAAAGAGAATCCCGTAAGCAAGGAGGCTAGTAATACTGGAAATTTTTGTAAAGACAAAGGAAAAACTGGCAAAGAGAAAGCCTAGACCATAAAGGGACGCAATAACCACAAAGGACAGAAGAAAAGTAACAAATGTAACGACCCAGTCAGTAGGAAAGGCAATCTGCTGAACCAAGGCAACCAAGCAAAACAAAGGAATGGCCTTGACCAAGTCCAACAAAATCTGTACGATAATTTTGATAAAAAGCATGCCAAAGATGCTCCGCCGACTCTGAATCACGTTGATAATGGTGCGGTCTGCAATCTCATCCTCGATAAAATAGGTTGGATGGGTGATACTGTGGCTAGAAAAATACCAAGTAAAAAGCAAGATAAACAACTCAAAAGTATCTTGCTGGCTGTCAAAATAGGTCAGAAAACCCGTAACTAGAAAGAAAATTCCCAGGTTGGCAAAGAGAAGATTGACTTTGAACTGTTTGTATTCGCTGAGTTGACGACTAAACTCTCGCCCAATCGCTGATAGCATCATTTAAGCACCTCATACAGCAAATCTTCCAAAGAGGCAGATTCTCGGGTGAACTGCAAGACTTCCGTTTCTTCTAGCAATAGCCGATAAAGGTCTGGATTTCTGGTCTCTACCGAAATCCCATCATCAAGCACCTTGTAGTCCAGCTCAGGAAAGCTTTGCCTCAGTACACTTTCTGCACTCTTAGCTAGAAGCAAGTGATAGACTTCATGCTGGTGGACATTACCAAAAATCTCCTCAAAGGTTCCTTCACGATAAAGCCGCCCCTCCTGAATTACCACCACCCGAGTGCTGACCTTCTCGATAAAACTAGCGTCATGACTGGTGATGAAAATACTTGCTTGATGATAACGAGCATAATCCTGCAAAAGAGTCATCAGCTGTTTTTTTGCCAGCAAATCTAGCCCATTAGTCGGCTCATCCAAACAGAGTACTTTCGGTTTCTGTACTAAAGCTAAGATTAAGGTCAATTTCTGACGGTTGCCCTGGGACAGTTCTGAAACCAGCGTGTCCTTATAAGGGGTAAACGCCAGCTGGTCACACAAGATATCCACCTCTGCCTTGATATGAGACAAGGCAATCCCATTCAAGCCTAGAAAATATTGGAGATTTTCCATAGCTGTCAAATAACTGTACAACCCCTGCCCGCTCTCCAAGACAAACTTGACCAGCGAGTGGATTTTCTTGGAGCGATTAGAAACGCCATAGACACGAACCTCGCCCTTATCCTGCAAAAAAATCCCTGCCAAGAGCTTGATAAAAGTCGATTTACCGGCACCATTGCCACCAACGATGGAGAAGATTTCACCTGAATCCGCTTGAAAATCAGGAATGTCTAACACCAACTTCTTGTGAAAACTCTTTTGAACTTGTGAAAATGTTATGTTAGTCATTTAAGATAACCCCTTGATTTGGAAGATTCCCTTTGATTTTTTCAATATCTATATTTTCAGTATTATATCGTTGCTTTAAAAGCATTTTGACAGATTTTCTTATTTCTTATACTTTCAAAAAATTGAAACTATATTTCAGATACTTCATATAGTTCGCCTCTAGACTTATTATATAGTATTGTCTTTTTATTTCCCTTGAATTGTCAAATTAAGTGCATACTTTCCCCATAGAATACTTCATAAGGTGTTTTCCAGTTAAGACATTGATGCATATCTATCTTAAACTCTGTTTTTTGTGCTGGACAGTATACGTTTTAATGAAATTATAAACTAACAAAAACACCATCGATACAAATATATCGATGGTGTTTCTCTACTAGACCACTTTCAAAAAATGATTTAAGTGACTTATACCACACCACTCTTCAAATAATCACGATAATATTGAGTGAGATATGTTTACTTAGTGAAATCCAATACTTTACGTCCTTGAATTTCACCTTTTTCCATTTGATCAAAGACTTCTACCGCTGTATCAACAGGAACAGTTTCAACAACCGGTACTACCAATCCTTGTGCACCGAAGTCGAAGGCTTCTTCTAAGTCTTTACGTGTACCTACAAGAGATCCAACAACACGGATACCATCTAGAACTGTTTTGACAATTGAGAGCTCCATATATTCAGATGGGAGACCAACCGCAACGACTGTTCCACCAGCACGTACACTATCGATAGCCTGGTTGAAAGCAACCTTAGAAACCGCTGTTACAACAGCACTGTGTGTACCACCAGTTTTTTCTTGGATATAGCCTGCTACATCTTCAACTTCTTTACCGTTCACCACTAAATCAGCGCCAGATTCTTTAGCCAAATCAAGTTTATCTTGGTTGATATCAACAGCTACTACTCGTGCATTGAAAACCTTCTTAGCATATTGAATAGCCAAGTTACCTAGTCCTCCAGCACCATAAATAGCTACCCATTGACCAGGTTCAACTTTAGCTTCTTTAATAGCTTTATATGTTGTAACTCCCGCACAAGTAATAGATGAAGCTTGAGCTGGATTAAGTCCTTCTGGAACTTTCACAGCATAGTCAGCAGTAACCAAAGCATAGTCACTCATACCACCATCAACACTATAACCAGCATTTTTTACAGAACGACAGAGTGTTTCACGACCAGTTGTACAATATTCACAGTGGCCACATCCTTCGAAGAACCAAGCAATTGATACGCGATCACCTTTTTTAAGTGTCTCAACACCTTCGCCAACTTCTTCAACAATACCAATTCCTTCGTGGCCTAGTATACGACCTGGTACTTGGCCAAAGTCTCCATGAGCTACATGAAGGTCAGTATGGCAAACGCCACAGTACTCAACTTTAACCAAAGCTTGACCATGACCAACTACTGCTGGTTTTTCATGATCAACAACTTCAACACCTGTACTTGCTTGATTAACAACAACTGCTCTCATCTTAATTACCTCCATATGACAACTTTTAACACCTTCATTATAGCGCTTACATAAAGAATTTCTTAGCTTGCAAAACTCTCTATACAAGTTCAATAGTTCAATAAGTACTATTTCTGCTGCTGATATTGCTAAGGTTCAATCATTTCCAAGATATCTATACTGTCTCACAAGTGTCTTGGAATCAACTAGGCTGACTTCAAAATGGAAATAATGATTGCGTCCATCTCTGGCATTCTCTTTATTTAATAGAAAATAATTCTTTTGACTGATAGCCATCTCCCTCATAATATCATCCGTCAAAAAGGTTAAGGGAATATCCATGGCAGAATAGCGATAAAAGTCTTCTTCAAATTTTAAATAGCTATCAGAAAAATAATCAATTTGAAGTTTATCATCATAAATTTTTCTCTTCCTCATCTATGTTTTCAACCCCCAAACTAATTTCTAATATATCCTTTGTTCGAATACATTTATATCGCTTGCAAGATTTTATGATAACTTGATTAAAACCCAAGTCGACCACATAGCCACTACATCTACAGCGCCTACCTTGATCCTTTATCTGGAAATTTCCCAATAATTGACCTGAATAAAGCTGGTTTAATAAAGTAAACTTCTCTAAATCATCCAAATGACTCCTAAAATTTTCTTTAGTCTTATCTTCATGTAGGGAACTTGTATGTTCTGATAAGAAAAAGCCCATCCACTTCATCATTCCCCTATCTTGATGTTCCCTAGCTGATTGAAAGGGAAGGTAACTACGGTCTATCATTTTAAGCCATCTAATCCTCCAGCAGAGTGTCCACCAATAAGCTTACTTCGAGCAAGACTTCTAGATGCCTCCTGTAAAGCAGTTGCTTTTTGAATTGTCGTAAAGCCAAATTCCTGTCGAATACTATCTATAGCTGCCTGAAGTCTTTCTTCTTTATCAATGTCATCTGGATTATCAAATAAAGAAATAATTTGAAGCCTTTCATCTACAAAATTTGCATAAGAGACACTGACACTTCGAACAGCCCCTCCTTGATATTTCTTCCTAAAGAGTTCAATGACATGGCTTATTAGTACTCTTGTATTATTAGCAGGTTCAATCTTCATCTGTGCTTGTAGCGAACGCTTGCCCTCTAACTTTGAAAACCCAATACTAATGGAAACTTGACAAGCTTTCTTATGGGCTCGTCTTAACCTAATAGCTACCTGTTCTGCCATCTCTCTTAGAATCAATTCAATATCAGCTTGACGCTCATAGTCTCGTGGCAAGATTTGGGAATTCCCTAAGCCATGTGACTTTGGTTTATAAGGTTTATGAACATTACTCTCATCGATACCGTTGGCATGAAAAAAAAGATCTAAACCCACAATACCTAACTCCTTTTTAAGAGTATCAGGATTGCTATTAGCAAGTTCTCGAATAGAGAAAATCCCCAACTTGTTTAAACGCTTCTCCATCCGCTTTCCAATCCCCCAGAAATCGGTCATATGGGGGATATTCCAAACCTTAGTCTCGACATCTTCATAGGACCAGTTGGCTCTCATAGTAGCCGTATGTTTGGCCTCATTATCAAGAGCTAACTTGGCCAATAAGGGATTGCTATTAGACATCCCAACTGTCGAGTAAATACCTGTTTCCCTCCAAATATCTCTTTGAATACGCCCTGAAATCATATCTAACTTATCTTTTCTTGTAACTGTCCTATCGGGAATAAAGTAATTCAGTGACGACGTGAGATCAATGAAACCCTCATCAATGGAATAGGGAAGAATATCTTCAACACTGGCATAATTCTGGAAAATGTGTTGAATCTGAATATTCTTTTTTATATAGAGATCCATTCTAGGAGGAACGATAAAGGTAACTTTGGCCCAAGATTCGATGTAATCTACAAAATCTCTATCCGTTGGAAGTCCCTGCTTTTTGGCATTATAATAGTGAAACTTACGAGAATGAATGTCAAAAGGTAAGTCATAAGAACGACTAACATTTGACTTACCAAAAACCTGCTTAAATATGGGCGAGGAGGCTAGTATCAAGCCATTAGCATTTTCAGCCCTACTCATCACACATAGAGAAGTCTTAAGAGGGTGCAACCCACGTTCAACACACTCTACACTCGCATAGAAAGATTTCATATCTACAAAAGCAATATCACTTTGCGGTTCTCTTGAATAATCAAAATATCCCATGCTTGCCCTTTCGTTAGTTTATAAACTAACATTAGTATAAAATATAACTTGTTTTATTTCAAGTATTTTCCACAAAAAAATAACAACATCCCTTCTAGAATGTTGTTATCCTTCTATTTTTTCCCTTTAACTTGGTCGGTGGCAACATCTTCGCCAAACCATTTGTCAGAAATCTTTTGGAATTCTCCATTTTTATAAAGAGTTCTAAATCCTTGATTGATTTTTTTGATCAGTGTCTTATCTGCTTTACGAGCACCTACAGCAAAGCTTTCACCTTCATAACCAGCAGGCATAACATTATACTGATCCAGAACCCCTGATTTTTCTAAGTAGTAATTAGCATACACACGGTCAATCAATAGACCGTCAATACGTCCACTATCAAGGTCAATCAAGGCTTGAGTAAAGGTCGAATATTGGACTGCTTTTTGGTTGGCAACGATATCCTTCAAAATCTTCGGAGAAGCATTGAAAGCATCATAACCGGAAGACCCTGCTTGGGCACCTAAGGTCTTACCTGACATTCCAGCAACAGAATCAATTCCCGAAGACTTTTTGGTTACCAGTACTTGTTCATTGACCATATAAGGTTCCGTGAAGTCCGCAGACTGCTTACGCTCATCCGTGACCGAGTAACCATTCCAAATGAGGTCAATTGTCCCATTCTTCAGTTCTGTTTCTTTCATATCCCAGTCAATAGCCTGCCATTCAACATCGATACCATACAATTTAAAGACTGCAGTTGCAAGATCAATATCAAAACCAACATAGCTACCATCCTTTTCCTCATATCCCATAGGAACAAAGGTTGCATCAAAACCAATTTTGATTTTCTTTTCTTTGGTATAGGTTTGCCACTGATCTTTCTGAGTTGCAAAATGTGAGCGCGAGCTGCAAGCTGATAGCGCAAACAAAGGCAAAATGACAAGACAGCCAAGCAAAATCGTTTTTACTATTTTTTTCATGGAAAATCCTCACTATTTTGGATTGATAGTGACAATCTCATCGGCGATGTGTTGTGCAAACTGCATATCGTGAGTGATAACGATTTGCGTAATCCCAGTCTCACGATTCTGCAAAATCAATTTCTCCACTTCTTGACGCAACTCAGGGTCAAGAGCTGATGTTGGTTCATCATAGCCGACAATTTTCGGATCAATCATCATAGCACGCGCAAATGCAACACGTTGTTTTTGTCCCCCAGAAAGAGAGTAAGGATAAGCATTTCCGTGAGCTCCAAGGCCTAAACGGTCAAGCAGAGCTTGAGCTTTTTTCTGAGCATCCTCCTTAGACATTCCCATCGTCTTAATTGGCGAAAGCGTTAGATTGTCTATGACTGTTAAATGTGGAAACAGTTGGAAATCTTGGAAGACAAAACCGAGCAAATTACGACTTTCCATCTGATCCAAAGGAATCTCTTCATTTTCATAAATAATTTGTCCTGAATCAATGGTTTCAAGTCCTGCTAGCATACGCAAGAGAGTCGTTTTACCACCACCAGATGGTCCGACAATAGCTAAGATTTTTCCCTCTTCGACAGTTAGGTTATAGTTATCAAAAATTTTGTGTTGACCAAATTGCTTGGAAATATTTTTTAATTCTAACATAAGGTCTCCTATTTATAATAGTTGAATTTCTTTTCGATGTTTTTCGAAGCCACAGTCACAACACCCACAAGGATAAGATAAATAGCTCCGGCCACAAACATCGGTGCTAAGGTCGCATCACGGTTCGCAGCGGTACGACTTTCCAAAAGAAGGTCTCCAACCCCAAGAACATAAACCAATGATGAATCCTTAACCAAGTTAATAATCTCGTTAAAGATACTTGGCAAAACAATCTTGACTACCTGAGGAAGGATAATGTAGCGGATGGTTTGGAAAGGACTAAGTTTAAGCATTTTTGCTGCTTCGTATTGTCCTTTCGGAATAGCCAAGATTCCTCCACGGAAAATCTCTGCGAAATAAGCTGCATAATTAAGTGTAAAAGCAAGAATAGCAGCTGGTAGACGATCAAAGACAATCCCAACACTTGGAAGAACGTAATAAACGAAGATCAATTGTAAAAGGAGAGGCGTTCCACGCATAATCCAAACGTAAAGGGTTAATAACCAATTTAAAGGTTTGAATTTAATCTGCATTAAGAAAGCAAGTACAATCCCTAATGGAATCGACAGTACGATAACAATGAAAAATACTTGAAGTGTGACTACCGCACCGTTCAAAAGGGCTGGTAATACTTCCAAAACGTATGACATATAAACTCCTATAATTATTTAGTATTATTGAATATTATACCAATTTTTTTGAAAAAATGATATAAAATTTTGAAAATAGTAAAAAGGAGTGTGACTAGACCCAATTTTCAAAATGAGTTCATAATCACACTCCTGAGAGACTTAAATAGTCTGTCCTGAGAAACAAACAATACTTAATTCTAGCATCCCTAAAGCTTATTTTAGATTTTCTTAACAAATTCAGATTTAAGTTTCATAGCGCCAAAACCATCAATCTTACAATCAATGTTATGGTCACCTTCAACCAAACGAATATTTTTAACACGTGTACCTTGTTTAATATCTTTTGGCGCACCTTTCACTTTCAAATCTTTAATAACTGTAACAGTATCACCGTCAGCAAGACGTGTTCCATTGCTATCAAGAACCACAAGTCCTTCTTCTTCTGCAACTTCGTTTGGATCCCACTCATAGGCACATTCAGGACATACAAGCAAGATTCCATCTTCATAAACATACTCTGAGTTACATTTTGGACAATTTGGTAATGACATAATTCTCTCCTAAGATTGTGATATAGGTACTATTCTACTTTAGATTTCCTAATTAAGCAAGGGTGAAAACGATAAAAACAAACAACATCCCTTACACTGTAAGAGATGTTAGTATTTTTATTCAACAGTAACTGATTTAGCCAAGTTACGTGGTTTATCAACGTCGAGTCCACGATGGAGTGTTGCAAAATAAGCAATCAATTGTGTCGGTACAACCATTGAAATTGGTGACAAGTAAGGGTGAACATTATTAAGAACGATGTCATCACCTTCTTTAGCAACATTTTCCTCAGCAATAGTCAACACTTTAGCACCACGAGCAGCTACCTCTTGAATATTACCACGAGTGTGGCTAGCAAGAACAGCGTCAGACAAGAGCGCAATAACAGGTGTACCATCTTCGATCAAAGCAATCGTTCCGTGTTTCAACTCACCTGCTGCAAAACCTTCACATTGGATATATGAGATTTCTTTCAATTTAAGACTGGCTTCCATAGCAACATAGTAATCTTGACCACGACCAATATAGAAAGCGTTACGTGTTTCTGCAAGAAGAGCTGCCACTTTCTCGTCAATAACTTCTTTTTCAGAGAGTGTTGATTCGATAGATTGTGCTACAAGTGACAATTCATGTACCAAGTCGAAAGCTTTAGCTTTTTCATTACCATTAGCTTCACCGACTGCTTTAGCCAAGAAGGCAAGAGCTGCAATCTGAGCGGTGTAAGCTTTAGTAGAAGCTACGGCAATTTCTGGTCCAGCATGAAGAAGCATTGTGTGGTCAGCTTCACGAGAAAGGGTAGACCCCGGAACGTTTGTCACTGTCAAACTTGGAATACCCAACTCGTTAGCTTTAACAAGAACCTGACGGCTATCTGCTGTTTCACCTGATTGACTAATAAAGACAAAGAGAGGTTTCTTGCTAAGGAGTGGCATACCATAACCCCATTCAGAAGAAATACCAAGTTCAACTGGTGTATCCGTTAATTCTTCAAGCATCTTCTTAGAAGCAAAACCAGCATGATATGATGTTCCTGCCGCAAGAATATAGATACGATCAGCCTCTTGAACAGCCTTGATAATATCAGCATCTACAGTCACTTGCCCCTTGTCATCTGTGTAGGCTTGGATAAGCTTACGCATCACTGTTGGTTGCTCATCGATTTCTTTGAGCATGTAGTAAGGGTAAGTGCCTTTACCAATATCAGATAGGTCAAGTTCAGCTGTATAGCTATCACGTTCTTTTACATTGCCATCATAATCTTGAACTTCAACACTATCAGCTTTCACGATAACTAACTCTTGATCGTGAATTTCCATGTATTGATTAGTTTCGCGAATCATAGCCATGGCATCTGAGCAGACCATGTTATAGCCATCACCAAGACCAATCAAAAGTGGTGATTTGTTTTTTGCCACGTAAATTGTTGAGGCATCTTCAGAATCCATGAGGGCAAAGGCATATGATCCACGGATAATGTGAAGAGCTTTCTTGAATGCTTCAAGAGTTGACAAACCATCTTCTTCAACGAATTTTCCAATCAAGTGAACTGCAATTTCAGTATCGGTTTGACCTTTGAAATGGTGACCAGCAAGGTATTCTTCCTTAATTTCAAGATAGTTTTCAATAACACCATTGTGAACCAAAACAAAACGTTCTGTTTCTGAGCGGTGTGGGTGAGCATTGTCCTCTGTTGGTTTACCGTGAGTTGCCCAACGAGTATGTCCAATACCGGCTGTGCCTTCTACTCCTTCAGTTTTAGCAGCAAGTTCCGCAATACGGCCAACAGCCTTAACCAATTGACTAGATGCATCGCCCGCTACAAAGATACCAGCTGAATCATAACCACGGTATTCTAGCTTTTCAAGTCCTTGAATCAAGATATCAGTTGCATTTGTGTTACCTACAACACCAACAATTCCACACATATTTTTAATAATAACCTCAGATCAAAGAGGTCATGTCTCCTTCATTTAAAATTGGTATAGTCAATAAGCTCTTTAAAAAGCTTAACGAGGACAGTATATTCCATATATTTGACATTGTCAAGCATAAAAATTGGTATAGTCCTAAAAAGACTTTTTACTCGCCTCTTATCCTAAGGAATAATCCTTAAAATATGCTATAATAAGGCTATGCGAATTCAACAATTACATTATATTATCAAAATCGTCGAAACCGGCTCAATGAATGAAGCTGCAAAACAACTTTTCATTACGCAACCAAGTCTTTCAAATGCTGTTCGTGACTTGGAAAGAGAAATGGGAATTGATATCTTTATCCGTAACCCTAAGGGAATCACCTTAACCAAGGATGGCGTTGAATTTCTCTCTTATGCCCGTCAGGTAGTGGAACAAACGAATCTCTTGGAAGAACGCTACAAGAGTCATACAGAGACACGTGAATTGTTTAGTGTTTCCTCTCAACACTACGCTTTTGTTGTCAATGCCTTCGTCTCACTTCTCAAAAGAGCTGATATGACACGTTACGAGCTCTTCTTACGTGAAACACGTACTTACGAAATTATTGAGGACGTTAAGAACTTCCGTTCAGAAATTGGTGTTCTCTTCCTTAACAGCTATAACCGAGATGTCTTGACTAAGATGTTTGATGACAACCGTCTCACATATACCAGTCTCTTCAAAGCTAGACCGCATATCTTTGTCAGCAAGTCAAATCCATTGGCTAAGCATGAAGTTGTCTCTTTGGAAGATTTAGAAGACTTTCCATACCTTAGTTACGACCAAGGGATTCATAATTCCTTCTACTATTCTGAAGAGATTCTCTCTCAGATTCCCCATAAAAAGTCCATCGTGGTTTCAGACCGCGCGACACTCTTCAACCTATTAATCGGTTTGGATGGTTACACCATTGCTACAGGTATTTTAAATAGTAATTTGAATGGTGATAACATTGTCTCTATCCCGCTTGATATTGATGATGAGATTGATATTGTTTACTTGAAGCATGAAAAGGCAACCCTCTCTAAAATGGGAGAAAAATTCCTAGATAACCTCGTTAAAGAAGTCACTTTTGACAACTAATAGATGTTAGTCCCCAGCACAGAATGTTGGGGACTTTTTATCACCCAAACTATCCAATTTAGTGCACAAAAAAAGAGCCTTTCGACTCTCATTGTTATTTATAATTTTTATAGCTTGCCCAAGCCTCATCTATAGATAAGGTCTCAGCATCTGTATATGAGCCCCTATAGCTGTTCCAAACAAGGCCACTTGTTGAACCAGTTGCTTGGGTAACTGGAGCTTGATCATAGGCAGTCAAACCATAGTATGCAATAATGCTATTTAATTTAGAAGCGTAAAGACTGTCAGTTGCATAAGTTCCTGTCAATGCTTGAGTGGCATCTGCATAACTACTTGTATTTGATTTCCATGTGCCAGCATAAGTTGATGACGTCATCAAAGCAGCATAATCGGCTAAAGAATCGCTTAGACTTCCATAAGAACGGAAAGGTTCATCAATCTCATAAGTCTTCCCTGTACCATCGTCTTCCCATGTACGCATGGTCACAGAATTCCCATTATAAGTGCCTTTAATCCCGAAGAAGTTGTAATAAGGAGCTTGACTCAGACCTGACTGACCTGAATTTGATTCCAGAATGGCTTGAGCAATTAGAACAGAAGCATAGATATTGTAATCTTGACCAATCTGTCTAGCAGTCTCTCCGATATTATCAATAAAAGCCGTCGTAGTTTGATTGTAAGCAGCTTCAGCTTTAGCATTAACACTGTTATCATTTTTTCTATCTGTTGTAAAAGCTAGAACCAAAAAAAGTGAACACATAAAAGCTCCCACGGTAAAAATCATATACTTCTTTAAATGACGATACATACAACCCTTCCTTCATAAGATTTTTGATTATAATATTTTAATACTATTCTATCAGAAAAACTGACAAGTCGCAACTTTCAGAACTATTTTCCTTGATAAATAAAGCAAACATCACCTTTACATCATATTTATAATAAGCTATAATATAGTCAAATTTTAAGGAGATAGATGAATGAAAATAAAAGAATTCTTACCCGGATTAAGTATTGCAATACTTATATCTCTCCTAGCATGGTTCCTTGGAAACTTATTCCCTATTATTGGTGGGCCTGTCCTTGGTTTATTTATAGGACTTCTGCTAGGAATTATTTTAAGAGATTCTCAGAAACTTAAAGCAGGAATGCAATTCACTTCTAAAAAAGTATTACAATACGCTGTTATTCTTCTTGGATTTGGACTAAATCTTTCCCAAGTCTTTAAGGTTGGCGTAACATCACTTCCCATTATTCTAGTGACTATTACTACGGCACTGCTTACTGCTTATGTCGTCCATCGCGTGTTCAAGCTAGATAGTGAAATTGCTACTTTAGTAGGTGTTGGTTCCTCTATTTGTGGGGGATCTGCTATCGCTGCAACCGCTCCTGTAATCAAGGCTAAAGATGAATCTATTGCAACAGCAATCTCTGTAATTTTCTTTTTTAACATCTTAGCGGCTTTACTCTTCCCTCACTTGGGATCCTGGTTGGGACTTAGTAATCAAGGCTTTGCCATATTTGCTGGAACAGCTGTCAACGATACTTCTTCTGTAACTGCTACAGCTAGTTCCTGGGATAGCTTACATGGAACATCCATTCTGGAGCAGGCGACAATTGTTAAGTTGACTCGAACACTTGCTATCATCCCTATAACTCTTGGGCTTTCTGTATGGCAGTCGCGAAAGAACAATACAAAGGAAGCATTCTCGCTAACCAAAGCAGTGCCTAACTTTATCCTTTGGTTCCTTTTGGCCTCACTGATTACAACTGTTTCAATGTCACTCGGTGTAACACCTGCCGTCTTTTCACCTTTAAAAGACCTTTCGAAATTTATGATTATTATGGCAATGACAGCTATTGGTTTCCAAACAAATCTCAAAAAACTAATCACTAAAGGAGGCTCAGCACTTCTAGTGGGAGGAGTCTGTTGGTTATTAATCAGTCTTGCTTCTCTTCTCATGCAAAAGGTATTAGGACTTGGGTAAAAGACATCTAAAAAACTCACAATCTTGCTAAGTTTGTGAGTTTTTATTATAGAATCATTTTTTATACTCAAAGACATAGGTTTGAATAACCTTGTCCCCATCGTTTGTTACTTTCAAATCAACTTGATAACTTTTAGTTTCACCGCTAATATCCTGAACCCTATAAACACCGTCTTTTTTTACTGATGTAGGTGCCTGTCCAGAATAATGTTTCACATCAATATGTGAAGAACCATCTAAAGACAAAGGCATAAGCCCGTTTAGAGAATAGAGTCCATAAAAAATAAGGCACAAAACACTAAGTGAACTAAGGCTCACCAAATAATATTTCAAAAAATCCCCTGATTTCAACCCCTGATTACTCACTTCTTCATTATTTTCCTTTAATTTAAGAATCTTTTTATTAGAGCGTTATCAAATTTATTCTACATATATTTGGAGATTTTGTCAAATTATTTGATGTTTATAATCTAAATTGTAAATCCATTACAAACTAAAAACCGTTAAGGACTAACGGCAATTTTTTATTTCTGAAATAACGTATTCAAGACGGCTATAGAGACCAAGTAATAAGTCGTAACTTCGATTTTCATTTTCTTTCAAAACAGTAAAAACTGTTGTACTATAGGTAAATTCAAAGAAGTCATCTAATTCCTTGAGCCAGTCATCAATAACCCCTAAATTTTGATCAATGATTGCAAACAAACTTGGTTGATACCAGATTGTACCTTCGATATAAAGGTTTTTGTCAGATAATTTAGATAGGGATACTTTCAAGTCAGCAAGCTCTCGTTTAGCAAGATTCGGTTCAATCTTTAAATCAAAAAGCAAGCGTGCATCATGATTTAGAATATCGAGTTCTGCTTGAAGCAGTTGAATATAATGTATCGCTACTAAATACTGGTTCATGGGTCTCTCCTGGTCATCTGAAAATCGTACTATTATTGTACCACTAAAGAATGAAAAAATGTAGTAATTATTTAATTTTTTACAGGATTTTTTTAGAAAAAATACCATGCTTTAAATTTCTGTTTAAAAATAATGACACTAGCAATTTTCTAAGAGTTTAAGAAATGAAAGATTTTTTAAAAAAAGAAAAACACTCACGAATGAGTGCAATTCTAGTATTAATGACTAACCATTTCTTGGGCAATTTCCAAACCACTAAGTTTTCCAGGATAGTAAGTTGGCCAATTATCCATCTCTTTTAGAATCTCATCTTGGCTACTATTACCAAAGAAAATATGGAAATGTGCTGAAGTTGTTGGATCTATTTGATGATCTGAAAATTGGACATATTGGTAAGGATTGTCAGCAGCTTGACTGTCAGTTGCTGTGAAGAGATAACGGACACCTTTTTTACCAGAAGCATAAGTCAAAATCTTATAACCATCATAACGATAAGTGTGTGTCACGCTACTTCCATCATTCTTTGTGAAAGTCATGGTCATCTTTTTACCATCAATAGCAATTTTAGAAACATCTGTTTGATAGCCCTTAGTGTAGTATTCTTTGTACTCTTGTGCGGTTTTATCCTTATTCAATAGAGATTTGTATTCAAATACTTGATCTAAAGTACCATCTTGGAGGTAAGGATAGACCGATTGCCACTCACCAGACCAATCAGAAAGTTCTCTATCTTTAACATCTTTATCATCAAAGTAACCATTTTGGACTGTTTTCTTATCATCACTTCCTGTTTCAGGTTGGATAGCTTTCCCTTCAACATCTGTTGTTAAACGAAGATTCTTTAGGTTCTCAGTCATAACACTGACATAATCTTCACCTTTTTTCAACTGTTCCTTAGTTAGTGATTCAATTGGATTTAAAACTGCTGTCTTAACTCCTACTTCATTAGCTAAGGTTTTGGCAACGCTACTTGAAGCATTTTCCTCAAAGTAGATATAGTTAATGTCATATTCTTTGACATACTTAGAAAGGCTAGCGATACGTTTTGCAGATGGATCAGATTCAGCTGAAACACCTGAAATTGGTACTTGTGTCAAACCGTAATCTAAAGCAAGGTAGGCAAAAGCTGAGTGCTGGGTAACAAAACTTTTCTGTTTCGCTTGACTTAAGGCTTCAGTATACTCCTTATCCAAAGTCTTTAATTTTTTAAGGTATTTCTCAGCATTGGTTGTAAAGACTGCTTTTTTATCTGGGTGTTGAGCAATCAAACCGTCCCTAATAGTTTCAACTAATTTTTGAGAACGTTTAGGTGAGAGCCAAACATGAGGATCATATTCGTGGTGATGCTCTTCTCCACCGTGATCATGATCTTCTTCCTCTATTCCAGGTAAGAGAACCATGCCTTGACTTGCCTTAATGATTTTTGTATTTTTAGTGTTGATAGACTTTTCAACTTTTGGAACCCAGGTTTCCATATTTTCATTTAGGTAGACGAAAGTATCTGCTTTTTCAATGTCAGCGACATTCTTAGTAGATGGTTGAAAATCGTGGGCTTCACTACCAGCGGGAATAAGATAAGACACCTCTCCCTCATCGCCAACAACCTGCTTTGTAAATTCATAAACAGGGTAAAAGCTGGTCACAACCTTCAAGTCGCTATTTCCTTTTGAACCGTGGTGACTAGTCGTATAATAAATACCTGCACCAGCAGCTAAAACAACTGCTGCTATTCCTGCTAGGCCAAAAATGCGTTTCTTTTTCATGATATTCCTTTCAAAATACTTAACCAGTTAATAGTTTACTGGTTAAGTATATCACACTTCATTTATTTTGCAAGTACTAAAATAAAAAAATTGAAATATTTCGATGAAAAAGAATTATTTGATATACTGGAAATATCATTTGGAAAGTAGGTTATACATGTTTCGTAAATTAACCCTATATCTTTTTTTATTGCTTGCATCCATTGGCCTGACTTATGATACACAATCATACACCTCAGGTGCCTTGTCTGGTTCAGCATACGGTATTATTGGACTATCAACACTAATTGCCTTATGTTATATCCTACCAGGAATATTTCTGGTTCGATACTTAGGTAAGAGATGGCAGGTGAAACCACTTGTTCTCATATTTGCTCTAATTGGTGGAGTCTTTATTACAGGATGGATAGCTGGTTATGCCAATACCATTTCTCACGACTGGGTGACTGCTCATCTTTCTTCAAAGAGTTTCTTCTACCGCTTTGAGGATGCCCTTATGGCCCCCCTAGTTGAAGAACCCCTCAAACTAGCTGCTTTTCTCTTTGCTATCTATATGGTGCCAACAAAAAGTTACAAGGGACTCTTGCTAGTCGCTATTACGGCAGGTCTTGGCTTCCAGATTAGTGAAGATTTCTCCTATATTCTTTCAGATTTGCCTGATGGTTTTTCTTATACGGTTTCAGGGATTCTTGGTCGAACTATTGGTGCTGTATCGTCTCACTGGCTTTACACGTCCTTCCTTGCTATAGGGCTAGTCCTTATATGGCGTTCACGTCAAAAACTCATTAATTCCAAGTACAGTCTTATTGGTATTCTTTATGCTTGCGGTGCTTTTGCGGCACACTTTGCTTGGAATTCACCTCTTCGAAATTTAGAAAGCGATTTGCCATGGGCATCAGGCCTTCTCATTTCAGTCAATCTTTTCTTTTTCATTACACTTTATCAGATTCTCTCGAAACTAGATGAAGAAAACAAGTAATGTTTAGAATACTAAAAAACCTTTCCAATTTTATGGAAAGGCTTTTTTGATGACTTTAATCACTCATAGAAAAACGATTGGTCATCAAGTTACTTGCATCATCTAAGACTTTTGCCAATAGTTTATCTGTTTCTGACTGAATCTTATCACTAATTTTTTGATTTTCTGCTTCAAAATCAATACTTTCATCATTAGCCAAAGCGGTATCAACATGATTAATCATGGCATGGCCAAGAGCCATAGTTGTTTCTACATAGGCATCTAAATCAGCTTCATGCTGTTGGAAATGAGGATCACAGATAGCAGCAATCAAGCGATTACTCCAGTAGAAATTACCTGTATCTACTTTATCAGTTGTTTGACGGAAATAAGCAGGTGTTGTTCCGACCTGAGTCCAGAATGGCACCATTGTACCGAATGGCATTGATCCATAGGCTAACCACTGAATACCAGTTGTTTCTGATGGTTTGTTAGGACGCATTTGCAAGAGAGCTGTTTGACTAGTACGGTTAATACCGATTGGACGGAATTGGCGTTGACTTACCGCATCTCCTTGAGGTCCATAAGGGTCATAAGGTGTATCTTGGTAATGAAGACTCAAAACGTATTTAACATCTTCAACTGTAATTTTACGGTATGGTTTTTGGCACCATGGAATAAAGAATGATTTTGGATCATAGTCTTTTTCTGGGTTCAAAAATTTCTGCATAGCCCAGGCACGTGGTGTATTATAATGACGATCCTTATCTCGTTGGCTACCAAAAGCATAACGTGGATTAAAGTGTTCATTAGAATAAGTCAAATCTAGGTGATGTTTATTAATGAAGTTTCGAATGTCTGGTGAGGCAAGATAGTCGTCTGGATTTTCAAACTCATAGTGATCGATACCAAGTTGGTTTGGGTTAGTTACATAGGCATCGTCTGGAACACGTCTTGCAATCCAATGGTGACCACCAATTGTTTCCAACCACCAAATTTCTTCAGTGTCTGAAAAAGCAATACCATTTGACTCATAAGTTCCGTAAGTTTCAAGGAGTTGTCCCAAACGAAGGACACCTTCACGCGCCGTCTTGATATATGGCAAGACCAAAGTCAACATATCCTCTTCTCCAAAACCATCTTTAACAAGAGGATCTGCACCGAGAACACGCGCATTGGTCGTGATTGTTTCTGTTGCACTCATGGCAACATTAGCTGAGTTAATACCAGCTTCACCCCAAATACCGTCTTTCCCAAGCGCATCTGGGACAGAAGTATAACGTAGAGGATTATCTGGCAAATCAATTGAAAAATTGCTAAGCACAGACTGGTAATGACGCGGTTGGTCTTCAGGGGGCACGACGAGAAATTCTTTAGGCGTAAAAACGCCTGATTGAGAATCCTCAGTACGTGCAATCATGGTAGAGCCGTCATATGAGGCTTTCTTACCTACTAAAATCGTTGTACAAGCCATAAAAGCTTCCTTTCTACTTACAAATCGTCCGCAATCTTATTGATTTTTCTGAGACGATGGTTAACACCACTCTTGGTCAGAGGAGGTTCTATACTATCTGCAATCTGCTGGATAGAGTAATCTGGGTTGGCAATACGAAGTTGGGCAATTTGGCGCAGCTCCACCGGTAAAATCTCCAAGCCAACCGTATCCATAATCTTGATAATATTATTAATTGTTTTCATGCTAGCACTAATCGTTCTAGCAATATTAGCTGTTTCCGCATTATTGGCACGATTCAGATCATTTCTGGTTTCTCGCATAATTTTGACCTCTTCGAAGACATCCTTAGAATTCATTGCACCAATAACAAGGAGAAAATCCATAATGTCCTCAGCTTTTTGAAGATAGGTCACAAAACCATTTTTATGACTCAAAACCTTGGCATCGAGCATAAATTTTTTCATGAGAGAAGCTAAATCCTCTGCATGGTCTTGGTAAACGGAAAAAATTTCTAATTGATAACGTCCCTTTTCAGGATCACGTACTGTTCCAGTCGCCAAAAAAGCGCCTCGTAAATAGGATCTTCCAGCTTCGTCATCTTCCATTACTGATGTTTCAATACCTGTTTCAAAGCCAAAGAAAGAATCTGCCAATTGTAAATCGGACAAAATATCATTGACATGGTCAGCGACAAAAACCGTGTAAACACGATTTTTCTTGAGATTAGTCTTGTTGTGATGTCTCAATTCAGGATTACTCTGATAACGACTTTCCATTAATTGGTAGATATGTCGCGCAATCTTTGCATTTTCTGTTGAGATGGAAAGAGTCAAGCCTTGATTAGTCAATCCAACCGAACCAGACATCTTAATCAATGCTGACAACTCAGCCTTGTCTTTGCTTGAAGCAGCAATTATCTCTTCTTTAACCTTAATTGTGAAACTCATGACTTGTTCCTCACTAGATGCATGAGCTCATCCACTACCAAGTCACCATGGTGGAAGGCACCACCATTTTCAAGTCGCAAAAAATTAGAAGACACAACTGTTTTAGCTTCACGACGTAAGCCCTCAAAATCATGCTCAACCTGAACAAGGTATTCATCAAATTTATTACTAGCCATGTATTCCTTAGGCACTTTCTTGATGTTAACTAAGACATTGTCAATCACATCAGAGCCAAGATGACGATTAAGAACAGCCACATGGTCGGCATCTGAGAATTGCTCCGTTTCTCCGTACTGAGTCATAATATTACAAATGTACGTGACATCAGCCTTGGTCTCGATAAGAGCCTGACGAATCTCTGGTATAACTAGGTTGGGCAAAATCGATGTATAAAGAGATCCAGGACCTAAAACAATCATATCACTATTCATAATAGCATCTACAACCTTACGACTGGCCTTAGGCTCTTCATCATTATAGGTATTGGTCACATAAACGCGCTCAATCATGCCATCGTACTGGGCAATACTACTCTCCCCTGCTACTTCATGACCATCTTGAAAAACGGCATGAAGCGTCAAGGCTGTCTCACTAGCAGGATAAATTTTGCCTGTAACGTGGAAAAATTTCGTCAGAAGCTGCATGGCATTATAGGTAGAGCCCTGCATTTCTGAAATTCCAGCGATGATTAGATTTCCGAGTGGATGACCAGCCAAAGCACCATCGGTTTTATCAAAACGATATTGGAAAACTCTTTCATAAAGTTTAGGCATATCACTCATAGCTACCAAAACATTACGCAAATCCCCTGGAGGTGTCAGTTGCATGATATCACGCAAATCTCCCGAAGAACCGCCATCATCAGCTACAGTTACCACAGCAGTGATATCAACATCCTTATAACGCAAACTACGAAGAATGACTGGGATACCAGTTCCCCCACCTATTACTGTAATTCTTGGTTTTCTCATGAACGATTCACTGTCTCCTTACGTCGATCCTTATCACGATGTGTTTCATTGACTGTCCAATCATTTTTTAAATCTTGGGCCAGACGATGTGCAAAAGCTACACTACGGTGCTGACCACCTGTACACCCAACAGCAATAGTGAGAACAGACTTACCTTCTCTTTTGTAGCCAGGCAAGATTGGTTTAATAAGCTGTGTCAAGTGATTGTAAAACTCTTCTGATTCCTTATGGTTCATGACATAATCAAAAACCTCTTTATCCAAACCTGTGAGGTTACGAAGTGCAGGATCATAATAAGGATTTGGCAAGAAACGAACATCAAAAACCAAATCTGCATCCAATGGCAATCCATATTTAAAACCAAAACTCACAACTTCAATACGGAAAGAAGATTGGTCTTGTTCAGATGAGAACTGTTCAGAAATAGCCTTACGCAGCTGGCGTGGTGTTAATTCTGTCGTATCAACCACGTTCTGACTCAAACTCTTAAGCGGTGACAAAAGCTCACGCTCTAGCTTGATGCCATCCAAAACACGGCCATCTGCTGCCAGTGGGTGACTACGACGTGTCTCTTTATAGCGAGAAACCAATTCACCATCCGTGGCATCCAAGAATAGAATCTTGAAATTAAGTTCCTCATTGCTTTCCAATTTATCCAGAATATCGTTGATCTCATCGAAGAACAAGCGACTGCGCATATCAATGACAAGAGCAATCTTATCTGTCTCTTCACTATGTTTTACCAATTCGATAACCTTAGGTACCAAAGAAGGTGGCATATTATCAATGGTGAAGTATCCAATATCCTCAAAGGATTGAATGGCCACAGTCTTACCTGCACCACTCATCCCTGTTACAACAACTAAATTAATTTTTTTCGTTCCCATGAGACTCCCTTTCTAGTCTTTCTTCTTTCAAGGCACGAATATCGTCTGACATCTTCTCAACTTGTTGGCTAACCCCCATAATCATTTCTGTCTGCAATTTTTGAATTGTCAGAAGATCTGATTGGTCTTGTTGAACCAAGTGGTCAATTTTTTCATGAAGAAGTCGAATTTCTTCCTTAGACTGGGTATTGACGTGATAGTCGTTACTCGCTTGTAAACGGTCATAATCCGATGCTCGATTCTGACTCATCATAATCAATGGTGCCTGAACGGCCGCTAAAGTGGACAAGGCCAGATTCAACAGAATAAATGGATACTTATCAAAGGCAATCCCAAAAGGTTGAACAACATTAAGCCCCATCCAAATAGCCATAAAAGCAACGAATGACAAGATAAAAGTCCAAGATCCACCAAATCGGGCCACTTCATCCGCTACTTTTTGACCAAAAGTGATCCTACTATCCAATTGTTCTTGGATGTCTTGATCCTCGTACAATAAACTCTTGGTCACATCGTGAACGGTTTCCCGAACATGTTCGTTTTTCTCATTAGCATTAGCAATAACTTCATCAAGAAAAACTAACCTATAATCCAAAAGACTGATATTACTAATAAAATCATGTCCTCTTAAATCAGGGTAATCTTTTTTCAAAAGTATTTGCAAACGACTATTTAGACGTTCGAAATAGGAGCCATCGGTTTCATCGAACCACTCTTTAGAGATATAATCCTGAACTCTCTTAACCTGCATATTTTCGCCTTCTTTCTAGGCTCTATTATACCATATTGAAAGCTTAAACGTTCAATAGATAAAGGAAAAGAGTCCAAGACTAACCTCAGACTCCTCCATTATTGTGACAATTAATTAAAACTCTTCTTATTGATAATTTAAAGTCCAGTAGTAAGTACCGTCACCAGCGACAACACAAGCTACTGCTGCTTGAGTAGCATCTGGACTCATGAGAAGTTCACGAATACCACTACTCAACCATTTATTGGCTACAACTGAACCATCAGATTCACGACGGTAAACAATACCATCACTGTTGTAAGTGTGTGAAATATCTTTGGCATGTGGAAGAGTTGTGCTATTGTAAAGATCATCAGACCATGTAAGTGCTGGCAAACCAGCAGCTGTACGTTGAGCATTGATTTCATTAAAGGCAGCCTTAGCTGAGTCCACTTCAACATAATCAGAGTTTTCAGTTGGTTCTACATGATAAACAAATTTAACATAACCAAATTCAACGTCTTTATAATCTTTGTCATCAACACCACTCTTAAGGTTGGCTGTAATCACATAATCACGTGCCCAAGCACTGCCTTTAGAAGCATTGAAGTTATCAACATCTTCAATTTCCCAAGTTACCTTACAATCCCAACCAGAATTATCTAAGAATTTTGGAGCAAGATTCTTGATAACATAATCTTTGAATTCATCCACATTTTGGAATGGCAAAGCTTCACCTGCTTTACCAGTACCAACGACATTTTCAGAATACAATTTAACACTTGAAGCGTTATCATCATACATGTATTCATCGTTTCCTGCTGGTTTGTGGAAGTCTGGGTCAAGCTCAGGGTCATCATTGGCAGTAGCATTGTAGAGTTTCCACTTTCCATCAACCCATTTGTAGTAACCATCGATACCACGCGCATTTTCTTCATCAGTCATAGCCACACGGTAATAATATGTACCGTTGTCATCTACAAATCGTGGATCTGAGTACATACGATAATCTGTTGGTGGCAATGTTGGTTTTGGCAACTTATCATAGTCAATGTTTGTTTCAGGCGCATATGGTGGTTTTTCAAGTTCAGGAGCTTCAGAACTTGTTTCTGATGTTGAACCTGTCTCTGAAGTTGCTGCTGAAGAAGATTCAGACGTTACAGCAGAGCTTGAGTTACCAGTCGATACTGCTTCTGAAGTTGAATCTACTGTTGAAGCCCCTTCTGAGCTACCCACTGAGGTTGAATCTACTGTTGAAGCTCCTTCTGAGCTACCCACTGAAGTTGAATCTACTGTTGAGGCTCCTTCTGAGCTACCCACTGAGGTTGAATCTACTGTTGAGGCTCCTTCTGAGCTACCCGCTGAAGTTGAATCTACTGTTGAAGCCCCTTCTGAGCTACCCACTGAGGTTGAATCTATTGTTGAGGCCCCTTCTGAACTTGCAGATGAAGTTGAGGCAACGGTTGAGGCCGCTTCTGAACTTGCAGATGAAGTTGAACCTACGGTTGATGGTGCTTCTGGGCTTGCTAATGACGTTGAATCTACAGTTGAAGTTGTTGGAGCTTCAGAATCTGTGCTTGAAGCCTTAACAAGTACCCACTTACCATTTGAATAATAGTAATAATCGCCATTATCTTTCAAATAATAGTGAGTACCATTTTCATAACGGTAGTGAGGGTCATTTCTCAAAACCTCATAACCTGTCGTTGGTGTATTGTTAGAACCACTATTGTTGTTATTATAGTCACCACCACGAACCCAACGACCGTTATAGTTAACATAGTAGCTACCATCACTCAAGATGTAGTACAAATAGCCATTGCTATAGCGGTAAGTACCTGATTCGTTGTAGTTGTTGTAACCAGGATTATAGTTGTTATAGCCATAATCATAGTTATAATTATAGCCATAGTTATAGTTTGGATAGTAATTATTGTAACCGTAGTTATAGCCATAATTGTAATTATAGCCTGGATAATAGCCATTGTATCCGTAGTTATAACCATAGTTTGGATAATAGTTGTTATACCATGGATTATAAGAATAGTTATTATAGTAACCTCGGCCATAATAACTATCGGCCTGTGCACGATTATTACCAACAACCGTTGGTGCTAGTATGGCTGCCCCCAGAACAGCACACGAAATTAAACGTAAACTTTTTCTCATTGTTTTCGTCCCCTTTTTTAAAAACAAATATACCTTTTATAAGCAATCGCTTACATTTCTATTTACACCTTAATTGTAAGAAATAAAACTTCTATTGTCAAATTATTTTAATAATAGAAGTTTCTAAGAACAGACCAATGAAAAACTAACAATACCCTTACTTTTCATTGTAGAAAATAATTCATCAGGTTTCTTTTACGCCCTAAAGACAGGTGTTTAACCAAGAAAAAAAGCCCATTATTTGCATAAGGACTTTTAGCATAATATTAACGATTATCAATATTTTCTGGGTAAAGATCGTGATTAAAGAGACGTTGCTCTGCCATCTTTTCATACTTAGTTTCTGGACGACCGTAATTATAATAAGGGTCAATCGAGATACCACCGCGAGGTGTAAATTTACCCCAAACTTCCAAGTAACGAGGGTTCAAAAGCTCCACCAAATCTTTACCAATGGTATTAATACAGTTTTCATGGAAGTCTCCGTGATTACGGTAACTAAATAGGTAAAGCTTTAGAGATTTAGACTCAACGCAAAGCTGGTCTGGAATATAAGAAATATAAATACTGGCAAAATCAGGTTGCCCAGTAATAGGACAAAGTGACGTAAATTCTGGACAGTTGAATTTGATAAAGTAATCATTATCAGTATGACGATTATCAAAAGACTCCAAGACTTGTGGAGAGTATTCAAAAATATAAGGTGTCTCCTTATTACCAAGGAGAGTGAGGTTTTTCATTTCTTCTTGTTGTGACATTTTTCTTCCTTTGCTGTTAATTTTTATAGACCTTTATGTGGTCAATTTTTAATCTAAATTTCTAATGTTAATCATTAAAAAAGTAAAAATACTATCAATTCTAAGCTTATAGAATGTGAAGATTAGACACCGCGCTCATTATCATAGAGTAGAGTATGAAGCTGAGGGAGAACACGCACATTGCCCCACGAGTCGTCAGCGGCTACTGTCTCCCAAAGCTCTTTGAGGCGATCTAATTGATGTTGGACAATATTACCTTCTGCTTTCGGTTCAGGATTACCAGCCGAAAGAAACATGACATCTGGCTGATAACGTTCTTGAATCATTTTAGCAAAGGCTAAATCATCATCGTCGAAAACAGGAACCTTAAAGGTAACTTTATCAGGATCAAGTTGTGAAACAATAAAGTCAAGGGTTTCCATATTGACTTCCATCTTGGATGATGGTGGTTTAGGACTTAAGGTTACTTGATCAATATCCTTTAACCACTCCTGCCAGCGAGAACCCTGTGTCTCAACGGCCAAAGTTACTCCTCTAGCCTTGAGTTTTGAAACGAGTTCAGCCATATTTGCCGCTAAAAGAGCTGGGTTCCCTCCAGAAAGAGTGACATAGTCGTAAGTTCCTAGCGCATCCAAAGCTTCAATAACTTCATCAGCTGTCATACGTGTTGGCTTCTCTGACCCATCCCAAGTAAAGGCAGAATCACACCAATCACAATGGTAATCACATCCTGCTGTCCTTACAAACATGGTCTTTTGCCCGATAGCTCGGCCTTCCCCTTGAAAGGTCGGTCCAAAAATTTCAAGTACTGGCAGTTTGAGTACACGTTCTCTAGTCATCCAACCACTCCCGTCTAAACTCTGCGAAGGCTGTTGGTGTTTCATAAAGACGCACATATTCCAAACGAAGTCCTCTCTCCTCTGGCAAATGTTGACTCGTCGTCTGGAAAATCCAGAAAACCATATTTTCCGCAGTTGTATTCATATAAGGCAATGTCTCATTGAGATAACGGTGATCTAAGTGAGGTTCCAAATGGTCCTTATAAATGCGCTTAAGGTCACCAAAATCATAGGTCATGCCACGCTCATCCAAGTAGCCACTTACTGCAATCTGAAGATGGTAGGTATGACCATGAAGTGATTTACATTTACCTTCATAATTAAAGAGATGGTGGGCAGCATCAAAAGTAAACTCTTTAGAAACCATTGTACGGTGAGGATTGTAAACCAAGGACTCACCTGTTTCTTTTTTGATTTCTTTCGGTGCAAAGAACATTAAGCTTCTCCTCTTTCTGCTAGATATTTTTCAAGACCTTTTTGACGTAAGTGGCAGGCAGGGCATTCCCCGCAACCAGTTCCAATAATACCGTTATAGCAAGTTAGTGTTTTTTCACGAACATAGTCAAAAGCTCCTAGTTGGTCAGCCAAAGCCCAAGTCTCAGCCTTATCCAACCACATGAGTGGGGTTTGGATAACAAAATCATAGGCCATGGCTAGATTAAGTGTGACATTAAGCGATTTGACAAATACATCACGACAGTCTGGATAACCAGAAAAGTCTGTCTCACAAACACCCGTAACAATATCAGTAATACCACGTTGCTTAGCTAGAACAGCTGCAAAAGAAAGGAAGAGATGGTTACGCCCGTCCACAAAGGTATTAGGAACTTCACCTTCTTCTGCCTCAATCTCAATATCAGATGTTAAAGCATTTTCAGTAATTTGACCAAGCAAAGACATGTCCAAAACATGGTGTTTAAGCCCTTGTTCTTGCGCAATCTCTTTAGCTACTTCAATTTCCAAGCTATGACGTTGTCCATAAGCAAAAGTAACTAATTCAACTGTTTCATAATGTTTTAGAGCCCAAAATAGGCAAGTAGTAGAATCTTGACCGCCACTAAAGACGACCAAAGCTGATTGACGTTTCATAATATTCCTCTTTATTCGTGATGTCTGAGACACATAAAAAGGCCCCTTGGGGGAGCCAAAAAAACGCCAGTAATGGTTTTTTTTAGCGATGGTGTCTCCCAAACATCGAAAATGATTTATCTTTAATAGTCTATCATAGTTGAGAAAAAAAGAAAAGAGCCAAGGCTCTCTTCATTAATCAATCTCAGCGATAACTTCGATTTCAATTTTAACATCTTTTGGCAAACGTGCCACTTCTACCGCAGAACGTGCAGGGAAATCAGATGTAAAGGCAGTTGCATACACTTCGTTAAATGGAACGAAATCGTTAATGTCACTTAGGAAGCAAGTTGTTTTAACAACGTGATCAAAGTCTGTACCTGCTTCTGCCAAAATAGCACCAACATTTTTAAGCACTTGTTCTGTTTGTTCTTGAATTGTTTCACCAATGATTTCACCTGTTTCTGGTGACAATGGCACTTGACCAGAAGCAAACAAAAGATTGCCTACGATTTTACCTTGAACATAAGGTCCGATTGCTGCTGGTGCTTTATCAGTATGAATAGTTTTTGCCATGATAGTTCTCCTTTGACTAATATGTTGCTATTATAACAAAATATTCTGAAAATTGAAATATATAATTCCAAAAAGAAAAGAATCAGCGCTAGGCTAATCCTTCTCCTACTATTTCAGATACTTTTTAACATAGCTATAGTAGTCTGGTTTATCTTTTTTATTAAGTGCAAAGAGCATTTGACCCTTAAGAGGCTCTTTCTCATCATTTGGTTCTAAAAAGAGAGCAACCTCTTTGGATTTAGTTGGGAAAAATACTGTATAAGACGTTTCTTTTCCCTGATCTTTTACTTTTAGCGAATAATAGGTAAAGGCATCTTTAGACTTGGGACCATCAACTGTATAGTTATAATCCTGCTCACCAATCTTGACCTTATCTTTCTTAAAGACAATCGTATAATCCTTCTTTAAGGCATCTTGTGCCTGCCAGTCACCCTCTAGTGAGGGAGCAGACATGCTACAAGCTACCATTGAAACCATACAAAGTAAGGCCAAAAGACCAAGTAACCATCTTTTCATACTTTTGCACTCCTAAAGAATTTTACTTATGGTTTGATACGGTGCAACATACGTGGGAATGGAATAGCTTCACGGATGTGTTTTGTTCCAGCTACGAAAGTAACCATACGTTCAATACCGATACCAAAACCACCGTGTGGTACTGAACCATATTTACGAAGGTCAAGGTAAAATTCGTATTCTGAACGGTCCATTCCGAGTTCATCCATTTTAGCTACAAGAGCATCGTAGTCATCTTCACGCATTGAACCACCAATGATTTCACCATAACCTTCTGGAGCCAAAAGGTCTGCACAAAGAACGCGCTCAGGATTACCAGGAACTGGCTTCATGTAGAAGGCCTTGAAGCTTGCTGGATAATTAACAACGAATGTTGGAACACCAAAATAGTTAGAAATCCAAGTTTCGTGTGGTGAACCAAAATCATCTCCATGTTCGAGGTGCTCGTAATCAGTATCTTCATCATTTTCATGCGCTTGAAGAAGATCGATAGCTTCATCATAAGACACGCGCTTGAATGGCTCGGCAATGTATTTCTTAAGAAGATCCACATCACGTTCAAGGATTTCAAGAGCTTGTGGCGCACGATCAATAACACCTTGAATAAGCGCTTTAACATAAGCTTCTTGCAAATCAAGTGACTCATCATGTGACAAGAATGAATACTCAGCATCCATCATCCAGAACTCAGTCAAGTGACGGCGTGTTTTAGATTTTTCGGCACGGAAAACAGGACCAAAGTCAAAGACACGACCAAGAGCCATAGCACCAGCTTCAAGGTAAAGCTGACCAGATTGGCTTAGGTAGGCAGGTGTACCAAAGTAATCCGTTTCAAACAATTCTGTTGAATCTTCAGCTGCATTTCCTGACAAAATTGGACTATCAAATTTGATGAAACCATTTTTATCAAAGAATTCGTATGTTGCGTAAATAATCGCATTACGAATTTGTTGGACAGCCATTTGTTTACGTGAACGCAACCAAAGGTGACGATTATCCATCAAGAAGTCAGTTCCGTGTTCTTTTGGTGTGATTGGGTAATCATGTGACTCACCGATGACTTCTACTGCTGTCACATCCAACTCGTAACCAAATTTTGAACGTTCGTCTTCTTTAACCACACCGGTCACATAAACTGATGTTTCTTGGCTAAGACGTTTAACAGTATCAAATTTTTCAGTACCTTCTTCTTCACCGTATTTCTCGATGAAGTTAGGTTTGAAAGCTACCGCTTGGAAGAAGGCAGTTCCATCACGCAATTGAAGAAAGGCCAATTTCCCTTTACCTGATTTGTTAGCTACCCATGCACCGATAGTGATTTCTTCGCCCACGTGTTTAGGCACATCAATAATTGAAACTAATTGTTTAGACATGTAATTACTTCTCTTTTCTTTTGATCTATATTAATTCTATTTTTCCATAAAGGCTTTGATTCGGCGGACTGCTTCTTTCAAAGTATCCAAGTCTGTTGCATAGCTAAGACGAATATTTTCAGGTGCGCCGAATCCTGCACCTGTTACCAAAGCGACTTCAGCCTCTTCAAGAATAGCGTTTGTAAAATCATTAACATTTGTGTAGCCTTTAATTTCCATCGCTTTTTTAACATTTGGGAAGAGGTAAAAGGCACCTTGAGGTTTGATGACTTCAAAGCCAGGCACTTCAGCTAGGAGTGGATAAATCGTATTCAAACGTTCCTCAAAAGCTTGACGCATTTCTTCGATCGAAGACTGATCACCTGTTAAGGCTTCAATCGCAGCATATTGAGAAACTGCTGTAAGATTTGATGTCGTTTGACTGATAATCTTAGCCATACCTGAAATAATTTCTGGATCTCCGACAGCAAAACCAACACGCCAACCTGTCATAGCATAAGTCTTTGAAACACCATTAATCACAATTGTTTGCTTACGAATGGCATCTGAAAGACTAGAAATTGGAGTAAAGGTGTTGCCATTATAGACCAAACGACCATAGATATCATCTGCCAAAATCAAGATATCGTGCTCAACCGCCCAGTCACCGATTGCTTGCAATTCTTCCTTGCTGTAAATCATTCCTGTTGGATTTGATGGAGAATTAAGCAAGACAACTTTGGTTTTTTCAGTACGGGCCGCTTCAAGTTGTTCAACCGTTGCTTTAAAGTGATTAGCTTCAGTCGTTTGGAAAGTGACCGGAACACCTTCAACCATTTTAACTTGGTCTACGTAAGAAACCCAGCAAGGTGTTGGAATAATGACTTCATCACCAGGATTGATAACCGTAGCAAAGAAAGCATATAAGATAAACTTCGCACCAGTGCCGACAACAACCTCATTTGGTTTTACAGCATAGCCATAGAAGTTTTCCATGTAAGTGCTAATCGCATCCTTAAGTTCTGGAAGTCCAGAAGCTACGGTATAGAAACTTGCCTTACCATTTTCAATAGAAGCAATAGCAGCATCTTGAATATTCTTAGGTGTTACAAAATCTGGTTCACCAAGTGTCAAACTCAAGATATCACGTCCTTGAGCTTTAAGAGCTTTAGCACGCGCACTGGCAGCTAAAGTAACACTTTCTTCCATTTGTAATACACGATTTGATAATTTTGTCATTTCATTATAGTCCTTCCACTTTAATAACCTGACCTGAGATAAAATCAACCAGATAATACTGGGTTCCTGACTTCACTTCCCAAATAGGAGTTTTGCCATATTTTCCTAGGTGGACATAGGAGATATCCTTAGCACCATAGGCTTTAGCAGCTTTCTTAGCCACTGACTTACTTATACCATCAGATTGCTTGTAGATATCAACCTCACCTGAATGATGACTCACAATAACAGCCAGTTTCTCACCTTGACCAGACTTTCCAAGAAGTCCGTAATAGGTAGCCTCACCATGGTAGATATCAAATTCAGTAACAGTCTTAATATCTGCTTTGCTCTCTGCTATGGCAATAACCTTCTTTTCGGCGTCTACATAAGGCTTAGTCGCTACAATAAGAATAGCAGTCAAAGAGGCAATTAAGGTCACAACGATTACAATTATTCCAAAAATGAACTGTTGCTTTTTGGTCCAGGGTGAACGTTGTTTACGCATAATGCCTCCTAAAAAAGTTTCTGAATTTATTATATCAGAAAATGATAAATCTTTACATAGCAATATAGCTAGTATTGAACAATTAAGTCTATCTTTTTTATAAGTCAGTAAAATTTATAAAACCTGAGTAATCTTAGAAAAGGTTGGTTTTAAAAAGTTGACTTTCTTGTTCTAAGAAATCCTGAATATCCTCTTTGACTTCCTCAAACTTAGCGTGCTTAAGCGCCACTTCTTGTGTAACTTCTTTTAGAAATAGTTTTCCATAACTCTTAACGAGCGGGCGATTATCCATAAGAAGAATAGCTGAGCGCTGTTCTGGACGTCTCTGAGCACGTCCAATAGCTTGTTTAAAACGTAAAACCGTCATGGGAAGACTGTAACTATCAAAGGTGCTCTTTCCTTGCTTAGAAAACCAAGATTCAATCTTTTGATAGAATGGATCCTTAGGATTGTCAAACGGCAGACGTGCAATAACCTCGATTACCCTATCTTGTTGGGCAAAGTCAACACCTTCCCAGAACGACCCCATACCCAGAAGGAGATTGGTCTCACCTCTATCAAAACGTTTTTTGACATTAAAAGCTGTCCCATTTTTCTCTTGAGTTAGGTGACGAACTTCCCTATGATCCAATAAATCTGAAACAGCCATCATACTCTTTCGAGATGTAAATAGTACTAAAATTGGATATTCCATTTCAGATAGCTTCTGGAGACGTTTTGCAAGAGCAACTTCATACTCTTCCTCAGATGCAATACCAATCATAGGCATGCTTTGATCAATCCAAATAGCTTGATTGGGTAAAATATCCATTGGGAGGCTAACCTTGCGTACCTGATCTAAGCCCAACAAATCAGCCACATCTACATCAGGTCCCACATCAATAGTTGCTGAAACAATTATCACTTTTTGAGCACTTGGTAGATAAGCTGAAAGCTCTAAGAGCTCTTGGCGTGACGCCTTTAAATAGGTCACCCGATGTTCCTGATAATAATCTGTTTCAAGCCAGAAATGACTGTAAAGGGGTGTCTTCAGTGGAGACAACATCTCCATCAAATCACTTTCACCTTCCAGTTCAGAAATGGTTTGTAGCAAACGATCTAATTGCTGGCGATTATACTGCTTCTGAGGAAATTGTTGATGTTCTTGGATTAGATGGCTAACTTCAAACTGCAGATTTTCGAGCAAGCGTTGTTGAAGCAAGCTTTGACTACCACTATCAAGAATTCGATGAATATGTTGCAAAAGGACCGTAAGATTGACTTGATGACGTGAAAATTGTTCCAAAGCCAGAACCATCTTTTGCCCCTCATCAATCACAAGAGTCTTTCCTCGAACAAAATCATGATCATCTTCCATACGCGTCAACAGATAAGCATGGTTGGTCACAACTACCCTTGCTTCTTGGGCTTTTTGATAGGACTGTTGCCAAAAATCATATTCGGCAAAAAGACTGTCAGCTTTTAACTTACCATCGTGCTTAATCTCATCGAAATAAGCCATATAGCGCTGTTTCTGTCTGATTTCGTCAAGATCTCCTGTCTCTGTTTCAGTCAACCACACCAAAAGTTGCATTTTGTAACGATTAATCAAACGGTTACTATCCTGACGAAGTAAGGTTTGGTAGAAGGCATCTAACTTGATATAATTCTGAGGTCCTTTGAGACTATGAAAGTTAATATTAAAGACATCCGATAATGCTTTAGCTTCCTGATTCATAATCTGATTTTGAAGGAGCTTGGTAGGAACAGCCACCACCACTTTATCAACATCAGATTGCGCCAACAAGGGAAGCAAGTAGCCATAGGTTTTCCCAATTCCAGTCTGCGCCTGAATCATGGAAATATCAGTATTATCAAGCTCCCTTCTTACTGCCTCAGCAAACTCTCTTTGTTTAGGTCTTGATTCCAAATCTAAGAGAGCAATATTGGTATCAAAATCTTGAGACAGTTTTCGTTCTGCCTTAAAAGTCAAAGGTCTACGAAGAACAATTCCAGATTCTTCAAGCATGACATATTCTTTTGAAAGGCCTAAATTTTGACCTCTTATAGCATCACGAATAACCAACTCAGTCTCAAAAAGAAGATTATCTGAAAAGGTCAAAAGCATCTCAATGGTCTGTCTAGGTAAGCTGGCAATCTTATCCATCAAATGAAACAAAAGCTGTCCGGTCGCTCTCGCATCTTCAATAGCGGTATGGGCCTGAGCTAGGTCAAGATTAAGAACCTTGGATAAATGAGATAGCTTATATTGTTCTAACGTCGGATAAAAGACTTGAGCCAATTCGACAGTATCCACACGAGGAGTTCTTAGTTCGAAGCCCTCCATGAAAAGAGCCTCTGCAAGCAAATTGGCATCAAATTTAACATTATGGGCAACAAAAATACAGTCCTCAATCAGTTCAAAAATGATTCTAGCAATTTCTGAGAAATCTGGGGCTTGAGCCAACTGCTGATCGGTAATCCCTGTTAAATGAATAATGTGATCATCGAGTTCTTGGTGTGGGTTAACATCACTCGCAAATTCGTCAATCACCTGACCATTTTGCATGATGACAATTCCCACCTGTATAATACTAGCCGTTGAAGAAGCGGAGGTTGCTTCCAAGTCAACAATGGCATATTTATTCGTGTTTTTTTCACTCATAGTGACCTTATTATAGCATATCCAAAGCACCAAAAAAAGACAAAGCCATCATTCTGATATTGGAAAAAGCCTGAAATTCGTGCTACACTAGAGCTATGAAAATAAGACGAATTTTAAATCCTGTTGCCCAGGAAAACACCTATATTTTAGAAAACGATACAGCCTGTCTAGTCATTGATCCAGGAAGCGATACTTCTAGCATCTTAGCTGAACTTAAAACAATCGACAAACCAGTTGCTGCTATCCTTTTAACACATACACACTACGACCACATTATGAGTGTTGAGGCAGTCCGCCTAGCCTTCAATCATCCTCCTGTTTACGTTGCCGAAGCTGAAAAAGACTGGTTGCTGAATCCTATTCATAATTTATCTGGACTACCACGTCATGACGATATGGAAGACGTTATTGTCAATCCGGCAGAATACTACTTCGATTTCACTCAGGACTATAATATCGAGGATTTCCAGTTTAAAGTTGTTCCAACCCCAGGACACTCTATTGGAGGTGTTTCTTTTATCTTTGATAAAGAAGAAACTGTATTTTCTGGTGATGCCCTCTTTAAAGAAACAATTGGACGCTGGGACCTTCCAACAGGGAACCACGAACAATTACTCACTAGTATTAAAGAACAACTCTTTACACTTCCTAACCACTACAGAGTTTTCCCAGGTCATGGATGGGACACCACTATTGGTCATGAAAAGGTCTTTAACCCACATTTTTCATAAAAACAAAAGCTTGTCTACACCTACTTTAGTAAGTACTGACAAGCTTTTTTTCTCGAATAAAAAAGAAGGCCGATAGACCTTCTTATCTGAAACACTGTAGTGTGTTTATTTAGATTTGATATAGTTAACACCATCTGCTTTAGGTGCAACGGCTTTACCGAAGAAAGCAGCCAAGACAATAATAGTCAAGATATATGGTGCAATTTGCAAATACACATTTGGTACATGTGAAATAAGTGGAAGCTGTTTTCCAATGATTGCCAATGATTGTGACAATCCAAAGAACAAACTTGAGAGCATAGCTCCGATTGGACTCCAACGACCAAAAATCATAGCAGCCAAGGCGATGAAACCAGGACCTGCAATTGTTGTAACAGCAAAGTTGTTAGAGATGGATTGAGCATATACCGCACCACCAACACCACCAAGGAAACCTGAAATCATAACGCCATAGTAGCGCATACGATAAACGTTAATACCAAGTGTATCCGCTGCCTGTGGGTGCTCACCAACTGAACGAAGTCGCAAACCAAAGCGTGTCTTGAAGATAAGCCACCATGATGCTACCGAAACCAAGATAGCAACATATGCTACCAAGGAAACGTTAGTGAAGAAAACTTTACCCAAGAAAGGGATATGATCCAAGATTGGGAATGATACAGTCTTAAAGTTATGACTGATAGCAGGTGTTTGACCAGCACCATAGATAACACGTGTCAAGAACACTGCCAAAGATGGTGCGATAAGGTTCAACACTGTACCAGAGACAACATGGTCAGCACGGAAGTTAATTGTCGCAACCGCATGGAGCAATGAATAGAGAACACCAACCAGACCTGCTACAATCGCAGCAATCCAAGGTGTCGCATTTCCAAAACTTTCTGCAAAAGTCAAGTTAAAGAGAACACCTGCGAAAGCACCAATTACCATAATTCCTTCAAGGCCGACATTTACGATACCGCCTCGTTCAGAGAAAGTTCCACCGATACTTGTAAAAATCAATGGTGCTGAGTATTTCAACATAGAGGCAACAATCAAGGCTATAATTGTAATAAAGTCCATATTAGTTTTGTCCTCCTTTAGCTTTCACTGATTTATGACGAGGGCGAACCCAATATCTAATGATGTAGTTAGCACCAACAAAGAAGATAATCAAGGCTGAAACAACATCGATAATTTCAGATGGCACACCAATCATACCACTCTTACCAATAGACAAGACACCATAAAGGAGGGCGGCAAATGGAATACCGATAGGTGAGTTAGACGCTAAAAGTGCAACCGCCATACCGTTCCAACCGATAGCCAATGAAGCGTTTTGAACGAAGACATTTTGGAATGTACCAAGTCCTTCTACTGTTCCTCCAAGACCACAAAGAGCACCTGAGATAATCATTGACATGATAATAACACGTTTAGATGACATTCCTGCATACTCTGATGCATGAGGATTAAGACCTACAGAGGTAATTTCAAAACCAGTTGTTGTTTTCTTAAGCAAGAACCAAACTAAGAAGGCAGCTGCAAGAGCCAGGAAGAAACCAATATTGAAACGCGAACCACCAGTTATTCGAGATAAGAACTCTGTTTGATAACTAGCTGAGGCTACAACCTTGTTAGATGCTTCTGAAGAACGCAACATATCAGCTGTAAATCCAAAGCGAATAATATTGTTCGCCACATACAAAATGATGTAGTTCATCATGATGGTTACAATGACCTCACTTGTTCCCAAGTAAGCACGGAGAATACCTGGAATAGCCCCAGCGATACCACCTGCAACCAGACCAATAATGACTGTACAGATAACTGAAACCACCTTTGGCAAATCAGGGAATGACAAGGCAAACCATACAGCAGAAACCCATCCTGCCAAGGCCTGTCCTGGCAAACCTACGTTAAAGAAACCTGCCTTAGAGGCAACAGAGAATCCAAGTGCAATCAGAATCAGCGGACTCATGGCACGAAGAATTTCACCAATATTTTTCAATGAACCGAAGGCCGTTGTGAAGAGATCGTAGTAAGCCCAGAATGGATCGTAACCGAAGATTAACATCAAAACGGCTCCAATCAACATTCCCAAGAGGACAGCAATTAAAGGAACTGCCCAATTTTGTACTTTTTTAGACATTTGCTTCCTCCTTATTCAATTGTCCACCAGCCATAAGAATACCAAGATCTTGCTTATTCGTTTCAGCAGGATCTAGAATTCCCTGAATTGCACCATCATAGATAACCGCAATTCTGTCTGACATATCAAGAATTTCATCCAATTCAAAGCTGACAACAATAACAGCCTTACCTTTATCACGTTCAGCGATAATACGTTTACGGATGTACTCAATAGCACCAACGTCAAGACCACGAGTTGGTTGACTTACAATAAGAAGTTCTGGGTCACGGTCAATCTCACGAGCGATAACAGCTTTTTGTTGGTTACCACCTGACAATTCACCACCAGCAATTAACTCTCCCGCACCACGAACATCAAATTCTTTCATCAATTCACGCGCTTTTGCATTGATGACACTATAGTTCAAGATACCATTCTTAGAATTTGGTTCTTTGTAGTAGGTTTGAAGAGCGATATTTTCAGCAACTGTCATTTCAAGGACCATACCATCACGGTGACGATCTTCAGGAATATGCCCAACACTCATTTCAGTAATCTGACGAGTTGTCTTATGAATAATCGATTCACCCTTGATAGTAATATCACCTGACTTAACTTTACGAAGCCCTGTAATCGCTTGGACAAGTTCTGTCTGACCATTGCCATCGATACCGGCAATACCGATAATCTCACCAGCTCGAACATCCAATGACAGGTTTTTAACAGCAGGAACTCCACGGTTCTCGTTAACCACCAAATCTTTAATAGAAAGAACAACTTCTTTTGGATTTGAAGGAATTTTCTCTGTTTTGAAGGAAACCTGATGGCCAACCATCATTTCAGCCAAGTCAGCATTTGTTGCCCCTTCAATCGTTACTGTATCAATTGATTTACCACGTCTAATGACAGTGACACGATCAGATACTGCACGGATTTCATCCAACTTATGGGTAATAAGGATAATCGACTTACCTTCCTTAACCAAGGTCTTCATAATGTTTAGAAGTTCAGTAATTTCAGACGGAGTCAATACCGCAGTCGGTTCATCGAAGATCAAGATATCAGCCCCACGATAGAGAGTCTTAAGGATTTCAACACGTTGTTGAGCACCAACAGAGATATCTGCTACTTTGGCAGTTGGATCTACTGCAAGACCATATCTTTCAGAGAGTTCAGTAATTTCCTTGATAGCCTTCTTCATATCAAGGACTCCACCAGCTTTGGTTACCTCACTACCCAAAATGATATTCTCAGCAACTGTAAAAGCTTCAACCAACATAAAGTGTTGGTGAACCATCCCAATCCCCAGTTTCGTTGCTTTAGATGGTGAATCAATCGTCACCTCTTGTCCTTTAACCTTAATGGTTCCGCTCGTAGGTTGCAAAAGACCTGAAAGCATATTCATTAAAGTTGACTTACCTGCACCATTTTCACCGAGGAGGGCGTGGATTTCTCCTTGTCTCACATCAAGATTGATATGATCATTTGCCACAAATTCACCAAATTTTTTGGTAATATCGTGCATCTCAATGACATTTGGCTTCGTCATACAATCTCCTTTCAGAATAATTTTTATTTCAGCAAAAGGGATCATTAACTGCTTCCCTTTGCTGAGACAAAAATTGTCTCAGTTTAAGCTCTATAAAGACTTATGCTTAACTATTATTTGCTAAGACCATCAGTTGGTTTCAATTCACCATTCTTGATTTGTTCTTTAGCTTTTTCTACTGCATTCTTGATATCTGAAGGAAGATTAGACGTTACAATGTCAACACCACCGTCTTTGATACCGTAAGTCTTAGTTTTACCACCTTCGAATTTATCGCCTTTGACTTGTCCGTTAGCAATATCTTTAACAACTGTACCAACTTGTTTGATTGTTGAAGTCAAAACAAAGTTAGATTTTTTCTTGTCTGAAGATGTGTAATTACCTTCTGCTGATTGGTCACGGTCAACACCGATTACCCATACTTTCTTATCGCTGTCAGCATCAAGTTTTTCGTTAACTTCTTTAGCAGCTGTGAAGACACCAGTACCAGTACCACCAGCAGCTTGGTAAATTACGTCAACGCCTGAAGCGTACATTGTTGAAGCGATTGTTGTACCTTTCGCTGCATCAGAGAATGATTCAGCATATTGAACTTGTACATCGATATCAGGTTTTACTGACTTAGCACCAGCTGTGAAACCAGCTTCAAAACGTGTAATTGTGTCTGATGTTTGACCACCGATGAAACCAACTTTATTTGTTTTTGTCTGCATAGCTGCTGCGATACCTGCAAGGTAAGCACCTTCGTTATCGGCAAACAAAACGCTCTCAACGTTCTTTTGATCTTTAATAACATCGTCAATGATTACATAGTTCACATCTTCGTGTTCTTTGGCTGCATCTGCAACTGCATCATGAAGAGCGAAACCAACACCAAAGATGAGGTTGTAGCCTTGACTTTGTGCTGAAGACATGTTTGTTGCAAAGTCAGACTCTGAACCAGATTGGAAGTACGTGAAGCCAGAATCTTTTTTAAGTTTGTTAGCTTTACCCCACGCTTGAAGTCCTTCCCACGCTGATTGGTTAAATGATTTATCATCTACCCCACCAGTATCTGTAACGATAGCAGCTTTAACTTTTGAATCAGCTGATGATCCGCCGCGTCCGCCACGTGCACATGCTGCAAGACCAAGTGCCGCAACAGCAACAAGGCCAAGCCCGATAATTTTCTTGTTCAATTTCATCTTGAACACTCCTCCTATAACTTGCAAGAAAACTTGCTTAATAAAGAATAAAACAACTAGACTATTGTAAGTCCGTAAAAGAGTATGGTAACAACTCTCCGACTGTCATCTCGACTGTCGATTTATCTTCAGCGATAAGAATCACTTTAGAATCTGATTTTAAAAATTCGACCATCACTTGGCGACAAGCACCACACGGTGAGATAGGCTCTTTGGTATCTCCGTATACTGCGAGACATTCAAACTCTCTATATCCTTCGGATACCGCCTTAAAAATGGCTGTTCTCTCTGCACAATTGGTCAATCCGAATGAGGCATTCTCAATGTTACATCCTTGAAAAATGTGCCCATCCTTTGTAAGCAATGCTGCTCCAACCCTAAACCGAGAATAGGGAACATAGGCATTTTCAGCTGCTTCTTGTGCTGCTTTTATTACTTGCTCTTTTTTAGTAGCTATCATGACTTTCTTGCCCTTTCATAATGGCCACTCCTGACGAAGTACCAATACGGGTTGCACCAGCTTTGATAAAGGCTTTAGCCGCCTCAAGTGTACGTGCTCCACCAGATGCCTTGACTCCCATAATAGGACCAACAGCTTCTCGCATAAGTTCAATATCTTCAATGGTAGCACCACCAGTAGAAAACCCTGTAGATGTCTTCACAAAATCTGCACCTGCCAGTTTTGCTAATTGGCAAGCTTCGACCTTTTCTTCATCAGTCAATAGACAAGTTTCAATGATAACCTTTACAAGTTTACTTCCACTAGCTTCAACAACAGCTTTAATATCGTCTTCAACTAATTTAAGATTTCTAGATTTAAGAGCACCGATATTGATTACCATATCAATTTCATCTGCCCCATTGGCAATAGCATCTTTGGCTTCAAAAGCCTTAACTGCGGAGGTCGATTCTCCCAAAGGGAAACCAATAACCGTACAAACTTTGACAGAACTATCCTTAAGCAATTCAGCTGCCGTTTTGACCCAAGTTGGATTAACACAGACGCTAGCAAACTCATACTTCTTAGCCTCATCAATTAAGGAAAGAATCTGTTCTTTATTAGCATCAGCTTTTAGTAAGGTATGGTCAATATAGCTATTAACAGACATAAACAAACTCCTTGGTTAGAATTAAATTAAGGGTTAGCGAATTATCTTTAATATTTCTGTCGTTTCTTTACATTCACTACTCATAATAACATTTTTTTCGAATTCAGTCAGCATTTTTTCAGATAAAATTTCTTGGCTATAGACCTTGGCAATAAGGTCTCCCTGAGTCACAGAATCGCCAACTTTCTTTTCAAATACAATCCCTGTTTCATAATTAAGACTATCTGACTTCGTAGCTCGACCTGCTCCTAATTGCATAGCGAATTTTCCAAATGCCATAGCAGGTAACTCTTTAATGTAACCTGTTTCATGAGCATGAATATCTGTCACGACAGGCGCACTGCTATGACGATAAAGATCGGTCAAATCACCACCTTGAGCTTGAATGAGTTCTTCAAACTTAGCAAGGGCTTTTCCACCCACTAAGTGCTGACGAATCTCTTCCTGGCTAGCTTCAACCTGAGCTAAATCTAATAGAATCTCAGCCAACTCACAGATAAAGTCAGTGATATCTTCACGTCCCTTACCTTGCATAATTTCAATAGCCTCTGTGATTTCTAAACGGTTACCAATAGCCTTACCTAGTGGCTGGCTCATATCTGTAATAACTGCAATCGTTTCACGATTGACCTCATGCCCTAGTGCAACCATGGTCTCTGACAATTTTTCAGCATCTGACATATTTTTCATGAAAGCGCCTTGACCAACAGTAACATCCAGTAAAATCTTATCAGCCCCTGCTGCAATCTTTTTGGACATAACAGAGCTTGCAATTAGAGGAATGGAATCTACTGTTGCAGTGACATCACGCAAGGCATAAAGAAGTTTATCAGCCTTAACCAAATGCTCAGACTGACCAATAAGAGAAATTCCAATGTCTTTAACTTGCTGTATGAACGCTTCCTTGCTACGCTCAACCTGATAGCCTTTGATAGACTCTAATTTGTCAATCGTTCCACCTGTGTGTCCGAGACCACGACCGCTCATCTTAGCCACTGGAACACCAAAGCTAGCTACAAGCGGCATAAGAATGATAGTTACCTTATCACCAACGCCTCCGGTCGAATGTTTATCTACCTTAACACCTGGAATTTCTGACAAATCATATTGTTCGCCTGAAGCAACCATATCAGTGGTCAAATCATGGATTTCACGAATAGACATACCTTGATAATAAATCGCCATCGCCAAAGCAGCTATCTGATAGTCTGGTATTTCCCCAGACACATAGCCATTAATGAGATATGAAATTTCCTCTGTGCTTAACTCGCCACCATCTCTTTTCTTTTCAATTAAGTCAACTGTTCTCATATTTTCTCACTTCTAAGGATATAATATCCTTTATCCTTTTTAACGACTTCAGCATTACCAAACACATCCTCCATCTTAGCTTTTGCCGACGGAGCACCTTGTTTTTTCTGAATAACAATAGTTAGGTTACCACCTTGATTGAGATAATCATATGCCTCCTCGATAACTTGATGAACCACCTTCTTACCCGCACGGATAGGTGGATTAGAAATAATATAGTCAAAACTTCCAGTGACATTTTCATAGATATTTGATTGGAAGATAGTAGCTTCAACCTTATTTCGTTGAGCATTTTGTCTAGCTAAATCAATCGCCCTACTATTGATGTCGATCATAGTGACTTTAACTCCTTGGACCTTGGCTAAACTGATACCGAGAGGACCATAGCCACAACCCACATCTAAAAGCGTTTTGCCAGCTTCCAAATCTAATGCACTCAAAAGCACTTGACTTCCAAAATCAATCATTTTTTTAGAGAAAACCCCAGCATCTGTATAAAACTGAAAACTTTCTCCTAATAAATTAACCTTTAAATCATGAATATCATGAGCCGCATCTGGCGTCTCAGCATAATACATTTTTGACATTATTTTTTCCTTCTAGATAGTACTTTTTCTTTATCGTATCATAAATACCAAAGTAAGGCTAGTAATATGACAAGGCTTACATTCAGGCTTTTTTTCTGCTATAATGTTAGCTATGTTAAATGAATTTATCAATTTCGAAACGATATCACGCAAGGAATGGCAACGCCTTCATAAAGAGGACAATGCCCCATTGACTGCAGAAGAACTGGATTCCATTCGCAGCCTTAATGATAAGATTGATGTGCAAGAAGTTAGTGACATTTATCTTCCTCTTATCAATCTCATTCGTATCTATCAGAAAACTGCCAATGATCTGACCTTTTCTAAGAGTATCTTTTTACAAAAATCACAGACTAATCGTCCATTTATTATCGGGGTATCTGGTTCTGTTGCTGTTGGCAAATCCACAACCAGTCGTTTGCTTCAACTCTTGTTGCAGCGTACCTTCCCCCAATCTAAAGTTGAACTTGTGACAACTGATGGCTTTCTCTATCCTAACCAAGTCTTGAAAGAAAAAGGTATCCTTAACCGTAAGGGGTTCCCTGAGTCCTACGATATGCCACTTCTTCTCAATTTTTTAGATACTATAAAAAATGGTGGTGATGTCAATATCCCTGTTTACTCTCATGAAATTTATGATATTGTACCAGGACTTACACAAGAAATCAGACAGCCCAATTTTTTAATTGTCGAAGGGATTAACGTTTTCCAGAACCCTATTAACCAACGACTCTACATGAGTGATTATTTCGATTTTTCTCTCTACATTGACGCTGAAGTTAATAATATCGAATCGTGGTATCTCGAACGTTTTCAAACCCTTCTTGAGCTCGCCAAAAAAGATGAAAACAACTACTACCATCGTTTCACTAAATTTAGCAAGGATGAAGCTTTATCTTTAGCACAAAAAACTTGGCGTGATATCAATTTGCTTAACCTGGAGAATTATATCGAACCTACACGAAGTCGAGCTGAACTGATTCTTCACAAGGGAGACAATCATAAAATCGACTTCATCCACTTAAAAAAATAGAAAAAGCTTGCCAAGGGGCCTAAAATAACGTATAATGACATAGTTAGATAAATTTTGGAGGTGAAAACATTGGCAAATATTAAATCAGCTATCAAACGCGCTGAACTTAACGTTAAACAAAACGAAAAAAACTCAGCTCAAAAATCAGCTTTGCGTACTGCTATTAAAGCATTCAACGCTAACCCAACTGAAGAAGCTTACCGTGCTGCATCAGCTAGCATCGATAAAGCCGCTTCTAAAGGTTTGATTCATAAAAACAAAGCAAGCCGCGATAAATCACGTCTTGCAGCTAAATTGGCTAACTAATTAAAAGCTCCATTTAGGAGTTTTTTTATTACCTAAACCTAAAAAACCTGCTAGCTTATCGTCTAGCAGGTTTTCTTTGTTAATTAAACTCCAGTGATCTTAACTTCAAAAATCGTTCCCTTTGGTTGATTATCTTTAACAACAATTGTTCCTTTTAGGGCTAAAACAATTTGTTGCGCTAGGGATAAGCCAAGTCCAAACCCACCTTTTTGTCTGGTTCTAGCCTTATCTACGCGATAAAATCGATCAAAGATTTTTTTCTTATCACTATCTGATATCCCAGGACCATTATCAGCTACAGAAATATAAAGTTGGCGGTCATTAGTGCGAACAGTAAAGGTAACATGTCCATCATCTTCCGTATATTTAATAGCATTATCAAATAAGATGGTCATTAACTGTTTCAATAGCGTTTTATCAGTTTGGATTGGACGACTAACTTGGTTTTGAGCCGTGAAACCTTTCTCATTTTCTTCTGCAATCATGGCATAATTGGTAAAGACTGTATCAAAGAAAGCAGGTTCTAAGGTTTCGATTTCTGGTTTAATACCATCGTCACGACGAGCCAAGTTCAAGAGATTAGTCGTCAAAAGACGCATATTACGTACTTCATCAAGACTTGATGCAATATTCTCTGAATTATCTAGAATGGTGCTCTCAGGCTTGCGGAAAAGAACTTCTAATCTGTTTTGAATCACAGCAAGTGGTGTCCGTAACTCATGACTAGCATTTTCAACAAAAGCCTTCTGCTTCTCCAAGCTTTCCTGGATAGGACGTCTTGACCACTTAGCCAAATACATACTAGCCGCAACAGATAAGAGCCAGAAGAAACTCATCATGATGACAATGAGCTTAACATAACGTTCAGTAGCTTCTTCCAATTGAGTTGTATTAATCGCAATAACAAGGTACTTAGCATCAGGATAGAGACTATTATCTACTTTTTCAGTAATCAGACGATACTTTTCTGTTTGATCGAAATAATTCTGAGCACTTCCCTTGCTGATAACATCAATGTTATTTTTATCTATTGGTAAATTAGATAAACTTGAAAATTTATCAACGACATTGAGGACTTTCCCATTCTTATCAAGTACCAAGACACTGGTATTTGCCGCAACTGATAAATCGTGAGGGGCATCTTCAATTTTTGATTTCTTCTTAGGTTCTTTTTTAGAGCCACTCGAGTCAGGTGTTTCAGCTGTTGACTCTTTAGTATCATAGGCTTGGTAAATGGTTGTCGTATTATTTTGATCCACCTCAGAAGTCAGAAAAAGTTCCCGTTTTAGCATTTCCATTTCTAAATAAGAATTGGTCTTAGTCGCTGCCATTTTCAGACTAGAATCCACATTGGAATAAACGCCGTAACTCAAAATCTGTAAAATCATGACAGTCATGATAAGGAAAATACCAGAAAAAGTAGCAAAAAAATGAATGAACGACTTAAATCCGTCTGACTTGATTCTCCTAAAGAGATAATTGAAAAATTTAGTCAGCATTCTTCAAAATATACCCCACACTTCTCAAGGTTTGGAGATTGGTAGCAAAGTCTGTTCCTTTAAGTTTCTTACGAATTTTAGAAACATAAACCTCTACAACTGATACTGTGGTATCACTATCAAATCCCCAAAGACGATCAAAAATTTGTGACTTAGGCAAGATGACATTTTGATTTTGTAAGAAGTAAACTAATAAATCAAACTCTTTACCAAGAAGTTCTACTTCTTTATCCCCCACAAAGGTTGAATTTGTAGCAAGATTGACACGAACATCACCAAAAGAAAGTGTATTTTGGTCAAATTTACCAGAGCGTTTCAAAAGTGCTTGAATACGCATCTTCAATTCTTCTAAATAGAAAGGCTTAGTTAGGTAGTCATCTGCACCCAGTTCAAAGCCGTGTCCCTTATCGTCTAGACTTTCCTTAGCCGTCATGATTAGTACAGGGGTTGTTACACCCTTTTCACGTAATTCTCTAAGAACAGTGAAACCATCTTTTTCAGGCAACATTAAGTCTAAAAGAATCAAATCATAGACGCCACTTTCAGCTTCGTAGAGACCTTCATCTCCATCAAAGACTTGCATCACATCAGCAAAGTCATCTAAAAAATCAAAAACTGAGTTCGACAAACTCAAATCATCTTCTACTAGTAGTATTTTAATCATAGTTATCTCCCTTGTTAGGTGTCAAAGATACAAATAACACTTTGACTAAGTTTTATCATTATATCTAAAATAGACGTAATCATCTAGTGCTTTGATCTTCTTTTATTTAGATTTAGTCTACTAAACTTTCCTTAAGCTTTTCATAACTGAAACGAAAAAACAGCACCAATAGGTACTGTTTTATATCGATATTTCTTCTTAGAACAAACCAACAGCTGTTCCGTCTTCCGCTACGTCCATCTTAAGGGCTGCTGGTGCTTTTGGAAGACCAGGCATAGTCATGACGTCACCTGTAAGAGCTACGATAAATCCAGCACCTGTTTTAGGAACAAATTCACGGATAGTGATATCAAAACCTTCTGGTGCTCCAAGTAAGAATTGGTTATCTGAGAAGCTATATTGTGTTTTAGCCATACATACTGGCAATTTATCCCAACCGAATTCTGCAAATTGTTTGAGTTGGTTCTTAGCTTTTTTCTCGAAGACAACTGATTTACCACCATAGATTTCAGTAACAATCTTAGTGATTTTTTCTTCCAAGCTATCATCATCAGAATAAAGGCGTTTATAGTCAGCATTACCATTTTCAACAGCATCAACTACTGCGTTGGCAAGGTCAATACCACCATCAGCACCATTAGCCCAAACGCTAGCCAATTCAACAGGAACATCGATTTCTGCACAAAGTTCCTTAAGGGCTGCAATTTCAGCTTCTGTATCAGCAACAAACTCGTTAATAGCAACGACTGCTGGAAGACCAAATTTACGAACGTTTTCCACATGACGTTTCAAGTTTGCGAAGCCATCACGAACGGCCTGAACATTTTCTTCAGAGAGGTCAGTTTTGGCTACCCCACCGTGCATTTTAAGGGCACGAAGTGTCGCAACAATAACAACAGCATCAGGAGTTGTTGGGAGGTTTGGAGTCTTGATATCAAGGAATTTTTCAGCTCCAAGGTCAGCACCGAAACCTGCTTCAGTAATCGTATAATCAGCCAAACGAAGAGCTGTAGCTGTAGCCAAAACTGAGTTACATCCGTGAGCGATATTGGCAAATGGACCACCGTGTACCAAGGCTGGTGTCCCATAAATTGTCTGTACCAAGTTAGGTTTGATGGCATCTTTAAGAATAAGGGTAAGCGCACCTTCAATTTCAAGATCACGTACATAAACAGGTGTACGGTCATAACGGTAGGCAACTACAATGTTAGCCAAACGTTCTTTAAGGTCATTAATATCAGTAGCCAAGCAAAGAATCGCCATGATTTCAGACGCAACAGTAATATCAAAACCATCTTCACGTGGAATACCATTAAGTGGTCCGCCAAGACCAACGTTTACATGACGAAGCGCACGGTCATTAAGGTCAACCACACGTTTCCAAATGATACGACGTTGGTCAATGCCGAGAGCATTTCCTTGGTGAATATGATTGTCAAGAAGGGCTGACAAAGCATTATTTGCTGTAGTAATAGCGTGCATATCCCCTGTGAAGTGGAGGTTGATATCTTCCATCGGAAGCACTTGAGCGTAACCACCACCTGCAGCACCACCTTTAATTCCCATAACAGGACCAAGAGATGGTTCACGAAGGGCAATCATTGTTTTCTTACCAATTTTGTTAAGAGCATCTGCAAGACCAATTGACATGGTTGATTTCCCTTCACCAGCTGGTGTTGGGTTGATAGCTGTCACCAAAATCAATTTCCCTGGCTTATTGTCTTTGACAGCATTGATTTTATCAAATGACAATTTTGCCTTATATTTTCCGTAGAGTTCCAAATCGTCAAAGCCGATTCCAACTTTTTCAACTACTTCTGTGATTGGTTTTAATTCTACACTTTGAGCAATTTCGATATCTGTTTTCATGAGACACTCCTCTATATTTTTCTAGAGTCTATTATATCAGAGTTTGATAAAAAACGCATTATTTTTGGTTAATTACTTTTCAATGTTCGGTTTTTGTTTTGTTATAAATCGTTATAACTTTAATTTATAGGGGTACACCCCAAAAATACCTACTATTATTTACTAAAGACTCAATTTTTAGTACAATACTACTATGAAAATTTTGATTACATCGGGTGGTACCACTGAAAAGATTGATGCTGTACGTGGAATCACAAACCATTCAACAGGTTATCTAGGAAAGGAAATCGCTGAACTTTTCTTGTCTAAGGGTCACCAAGTAACCTTAGTAACAACCAAGACAGCGGTTAAACCAGAACCGAAAGAAAATCTAAAGATTACAGAAATTACGAACGTAGAAAGTCTTCTCAAAAAAATGGAGCCACTCGTCAAAGAGCATGATGTTCTTATACATAGTATGGCAGTCTCTGATTATACTCCTATTTATATGACGGATTTCGCCGAATTGGAGGACACCGAAGATCTCACTCAATTCTTGCACAAGTCTAATACTGAAAGCAAGATATCATCAGCTTCAGATTATCAAGTTCTCTTTCTTAAAAAGACACCGAAGATCATTAGCCTCGTCAAACAATGGAATCCTGCTATTCAACTGATTGGCTTCAAACTTTTGGTTAATGTAAGTAAAGAAGAGCTTTTTGAGGTTGCTCGTGCAAGTCTGAGACGCAATCAAGCTGATATTATTGTTGCCAACGACTTGAGTGATATTACTGCAGATCAACATATTGCTTATCTAGTTGACGAAAAAAACGAGGAGAAGGTTACGACTAAGTCTGCGATTGCTCGAGCCTTATTTGAAAGGATATGCCATGACTAAACGTATTATCCTTGCTGTTTCAGGATCAATATCTGCCTATAAAGCAGCTGATCTAACAAGTAGGTTAAAGAAAAAAGGTTATGACGTTCACGTCATTATGACTGAAGCTGCTCAAGCCTTTATCACCCCTCTGACACTTCAAGTCCTTTCGAAGAATCCTGTTCACACTGATGTCATGGAAGAAAAATTGGCTGAACGTATTAATCATATTGACTTAGGTAAAGAAGCTGACCTCTTTGTTGTAGCTCCAGCTTCAGCAAATACCATTGCCAAATTAGCACATGGTCTAGCCGATAATATGCTTACTGCTACTGCTTTAGCTTTACCTAGCACCACACCTAAACTAATTGCCCCTGCAATGAATACGAAAATGTATGAAAATCCACTGACTAAGAAGAATTTAGATACTTTGCATGACCTTGGCTACCAAGAAATTCTTCCAAAATCAGGTTTACTGGCTTGTGGGGATACAGGACGTGGTGCCTTAGCTGATATTGATGACATTATTGAATCCATTGACAATGCTTTAACAAAATAGCCTTGCAGAGAATAAAAAGGAGTTTATGATGAATAAGAAAAATAAAGCAAACCAAACGGCTCAGTTATCCCTCTTGATAGCTACAATGGTTGTAATCGAAGTACTCAGTCAAACCATCTTTGCTGCTTTTGTACTTCCAATCAAACCAACCTTAACCCACATCCCAGTTATTATCGCTAGCATCATCTACGGTCCTAAAATTGGAGCTTATTTGGGTGGCTTCATGGGAATTATGAGTATTATTCGAAACACTGTTATCTATACGGTTAGTAGCTATCTCTTTAGTCCTTTTGTTGAAGGGGGAACTTGGGCATCTGCAGTCATTGCCATCGTTCCTCGTATCCTAATCGGTATTTTCCCTTACTTTGTCTACAAGTTACTTCAAAACCGTCTAGGTCTGGCTCTATCTGGGGTTTTAGGTGCTTTCACTAATACATTTTTTGTACTTCTTGGTATCTACTTCCTAATTCCTAACTTCTACACAGCAGGTGGCAAAACACTAATGGCAACCATTTTCACAACAAATTCGATTGCTGAAATGATTATTGCTGGACTTTTGACAGTAAGTATCACTCCTATGCTTTTACGATTGAAAAAGTAAATCATTTAATCTATGGATAGTGCCGAAAATCAGATACTATTCTATAAACCGTTAAGGAGAATTTTTATGAAAAAATCAACCGCTATTGCAAGAATTGCCATCTTTTTTGCAGTAATGCTCACCATTCATTTTGTAACTTCCTTCATTCTCGAATTTGTTCCGTCTGGTATTCAACCGACCTTAGTTCATATTCCTGTTGTTATCGCTTCCGTCATTTATGGACCTAGAATCGGAGCTGTTTTGGGACTCCTCATGGGCCTCTTTAGTGTGACCATGAATACATTGGTTTTGACGCCAGCAAGTTTCCTCTTTAGTCCCTTTGTCTCACATGGAAATCTCTATTCTCTCATTATTGCACTGTTTCCACGTATTTTAATCGGAGTGACTCCTTACTTCGTCTATCGATGGCTACACAATCGTACTGGTTTAGTGACAGCTGCTATTGTCGGGTCTATGACCAATACCATTTTTGTTCTATTGGGAATTTATATCTTCTTCGGTAACATCTATGGTGGTAGTTTTCAACATTTTCTTGCTTTAATTTTGACAACAAACTCTCTTATTGAAGTTATTGCTACAGTTCTTGTCACAACTGCAGCCGTTCCGACACTTGAAAGATTAAAATAATTAGTTAGGTCGAGACTGATATGTCTTGGCTCTTTTATTTTCATTTACATTTTAGATACCATTTTCTTTTTAAAAAGATTTACAATTATCGCTAGAATTTTCTGAAAAAATTTGTTATAATGTAAGCGGTTAAAAATATAAAGGAGATTGCTATGTCTTACACTGAAAATTATCAAAAATGGCTCGACTTCGCTGAATTGCCTGCTTACCTTCATGATGAGTTGGTCGCAATGGATGAAAAAACGAAAGAAGATGCCTTCTATACCAACCTTGAATTCGGTACAGCTGGTATGCGTGGATTGATTGGTGCTGGTACTAACCGCATTAACATTTACGTTGTTCGCCAAGCAACTGAAGGTTTGGCCCAATTGATTGACTCAAAAGGGGAAGAAGCTAAAAAACGTGGTGTTGCTATTGCCTATGACAGCCGTCACTTCTCTCCAGAATTTGCATTTGAATCTGCACAAGTTTTGGCAGCTCACGGTATTAAATCTTACGTATTTGAAAGCCTTCGTCCAACACCTGAATTGTCATTTGCAGTACGTCATCTTCACACATTTGCTGGTATCATGGTAACAGCCAGCCACAACCCTGCACCATTTAATGGTTACAAGGTTTACGGAGAAGACGGTGGACAAATGCCACCAGCAGATGCAGATGCATTGACAGACTACATCCGTGCTATCGAAAATCCTTTCATTGTGCAATTGGCTGACCTTGAAGAAAGCAAAGCTAGCGGCTTGATTGAAGTTATCGGTGAAAACGTCGACGCTGAATACTTGAAAGAAGTTAAAGGCGTTAACATCAACCAAGACTTAATCAATGAATACGGTCGTGACATGAAGATTGTCTACACTCCACTTCATGGTACTGGTGAAATGTTGGCACGTCGTGCTCTTGCGCAAGCTGGATTTGAAGCTGTACAAGTTGTTGAAGCGCAAGCTGTACCAGACCCTGACTTCTCAACCGTTAAATCTCCAAACCCTGAAAACCAAGAAGCATTTGCTCTTGCTGAAGAACTTGGTCGCAAAGTAGACGCTGATGTATTGGTTGCAACTGATCCCGATGCTGACCGTCTTGGTGTTGAAATTCGTCAACCAGATGGTTCTTACCTCAACCTTTCTGGTAACCAAATCGGAGCTATCATTGCTAAATACATTCTTGAAGCTCACAAAACAGCTGGTACACTTCCTGCCAATGCTGCCCTCTGTAAATCAATCGTATCAACTGAGTTGGTTACTAAGATTGCAGAAAGCTACGGCGCAACGATGTTTAACGTCTTGACTGGTTTCAAATTTATTGGTGAAAAAATTCATGAATTTGAAACACAACACAACCACACTTACATGCTTGGTTTCGAAGAAAGCTTCGGTTACCTCATCAAACCATTCGTACGTGACAAAGATGCTATCCAAGCTGTTCTTATCGTTGCTGAAATCGCAGCTTACTACCGCTCACGTGGCATGACTTTGGCAGATGGTATCGAAGAAATCTACAAACAATACGGCTACTTCGCAGAAAAAACCATCTCTGTTACCCTTTCAGGTGTTGACGGAGCTGCTGAAATCAAGAAAATCATGGATAAATTCCGTGGCAATGCTCCTAAACAATTCAACAACACAGACATTGCTAAGACAGAAGACTTCTTGGAACAAACAGCTACTACTGCTGACGGCGTTGAAAAATTGACAACTCCTCCAAGTAACGTGCTTAAATACATCTTGGCTGATGATTCATGGTTTGCCGTTCGTCCTTCAGGTACAGAACCAAAAATCAAATTCTACATCGCTACAGTTGGTGAATCTGAAGCAGATGCTAAAGAAAAAATTGCGAATATCGAAGCAGAAATCAATGCTTTCGTAGGCGAGTAATATTTAAGACTTAGAGCTTAGCTCTGAGTCTCAGAATGAAGACAAACATCGTTTTTGATGTT
>NZ_KV831735.1:373-661 GCF_001837205.1 Streptococcus sp. HMSC064D12 | reverse complement strand
CTTCTGGAGGAGTCACACGGTTGTTAAATTCTTTGTCCGCAATTGCACCTACAGTCGCGATAAGAACTTTAGCTGTTCCATCGTGTTTAACTGTAACTGTTACATTCGCTTTCATTGTGTCGTATGTAACGGTTGCGTCTGTGCCTTTAACTTCTTCTACTGTGTAGTTATGAACGCCTTCTTGACCCTTCTTGAATTCGAGAGCTTTGAACTTAACGTTACCAGAAGCATCGTTCTTCACAGTTTCAAGAGTATTACCTTCTGAATCTTTAAGGACGAAGCTGAATT
>NZ_KV831735.1:0-273 GCF_001837205.1 Streptococcus sp. HMSC064D12 | reverse complement strand
CAACTTTCTTAGTTGTTGGGTTGTAGTAGTTTACAACTTGGGCCGCAGTATTTTCGATATCTACACCACCTGCAACATCAGCTTTAACTGTTGTTGGGATGTCGAACTTGTAGTAACGTCCGAAGGCGAATTTAGTTGTGTCGATAACTTGAGTGTTTTCTGCATCGCCAAGTGACTTAGTGAAGCCATCTTTAAGTGTTGCAGTGATTACACCGTTGTTAACTGTGATATTGAATTTATCTGTGACTTCTGCGCCTGTTACTGAATCGTAGG
>NZ_KV831734.1:0-228 GCF_001837205.1 Streptococcus sp. HMSC064D12 | reverse complement strand
TTAGTTATCAAACAATCTATAGAGCCATTTATCGAGGACATTTTGAGGATAACTCATTATCTCATGGTGCTCGTGGTGTCATTCGTAAACTTCGTCATCGTGGGAAAACACGTCATACTAAAGGTCATGTTGAAAATAGAGGGAAAATATCCATTTCTCATACAATTCACGAAAGACCAGAAGAGGCTAATAATCGAACTAGAATAGGAGATTGGGAAGCCGATACTG
>NZ_KV831733.1:0-935 GCF_001837205.1 Streptococcus sp. HMSC064D12 | reverse complement strand
GATTTCATTGCTGGACTTAGGTCTAGCTTTTTTTGTCAAGTTATTTACTTGTTAAAACTCTTAATTTCAGATATGATATGATTATATTTTATTTGAGAGGTATTATTATGTCGAATTTTGCATCAGCGTTTACACCTATTTCTATTTCTACTGCTAAAGATAAAATTTCTTCTACAGATAAGTTTATTTTATTTATTGGCCGTCCTTCTTGTCCATATTGTCAACTTTTTGAACCTAAATTATCTAATGTTGCACGTAATTCAAATTTTACTATTTTCTATATTAATAGTGAAAATACTGAGGAACTTGAATATATTCAAGCTTTACGTAAAAGATATGGAATTGCTACTGTTCCAGCCCTCTTTGTTTCAGAAAATGGAACTGCTAAGGTTGTTTGCGACTCTTCTCTTTCTGAGGATGACATTCTAGATTTTATTTCTTAATCTTCTTGGAGGTTCTTATGTTTATCTGTAAACACGAGGTCCAGTATTATGAAACAGATCGAATGGGTATTACTCATCATTCCAATTATGTACGATGGATGGAAGAGGCTAGAACTTTTTTTCTAAGAGAGATAGGTTGGCCTTATGAAAAAATTGAAGAGGAGGGAATTATCTCTCCTGTTACTTCAATTTCCTGTGACTATAAAGCTACTTCTACTTTTGCAGATGTGATTTCTATTGAGATTAATGTTAAAAGTGTTAAATCTGCTAAACTTTCTTTTGTATACCATATGGTAAATCAGAATGGTGTTCTTGTTTGTACAGCTGCTTCTGAACATAGTTTCTTGTCTAAGAATGGTGGTTTTGTTAATCTTAAAAGAGATTATCCCTCATTTTTTAATCTTTTAAAAGAGCATTCAGTTATGCAATAAAAAAGAAGAAAATCATTTTGATTTTCTTCTCAGATTGAAGACAAAGTCCTCAGAAGTTATA
>NZ_KV831732.1:0-63189 GCF_001837205.1 Streptococcus sp. HMSC064D12 | reverse complement strand
AACTCCTCCGACAACACCAAAGTCTGAGGAAAAACCATCTACTTCTAAGACGAAGAAGTCAAAAACAACTGCTTCTAACAGTCAAATTCCTGATCCAAATAAGGTAACGGATAAAGCCCCTGGAGCTAAACCGTCAACTGACAAACAAGCAGTAGCCGCTGAAACAGAGTCGTTACCACACACTGGTGATGATACCGCCCTTACAGTAAGCCTTACAAGCCTAGGCGCATTTCTTATTGCAGCAGGACTTGGTTTCTTGCCAAAACGTAAGAAGGACTAGATGGATTACCTAAAACCAATTCTAGGAATTCTTTTATCATTTGTAATTTTAATTGGTCTTAATATGCTATACATTTTAATCGGCCGTTATATTACAAATTTTAAAAAATTATCAGGACGGTTTGAATGGCTTGATAAACCCGTCTTAAAGAAGAGGTCTTCAGCAACCTCTACACAAAAAAACCCCGACGGCCATCGGGGTTAGTTAAAAATTTATAAAAATTTAAAACTTACATCGACATTATAGCATAATAATGTCAGAAAATAAATAAACCTAATCATTAAAATACAAGCCAGTTAGATTTCATTTAACCAAGAACTACGATAAGACATTGGTTAGTAGCGAGTGCTTTTAGGAGCGTAACGGGGTTCGATTCCCTGGCTCGTTATTTGTTTGAATATTGACCTAGATAAGTCAATAAACTGTCTATGAAATCTAACTGTCCTTTGTATAGATGGAGGTTCTATCATGATTGAATATAAACAAGAAGCTCCACAAGTCATCTTACTAGAAGATGAACCTTGTGTGATTATTGAAGAAGACTAACTAGAGGCTGATGCCTCTTTTTTGCGAAACAAAGGAGAAATAAAAGAATGGAAGTTGTTACAAAAATTATTACTGTCATGGGTGCATTGGTCGCTATTGGTGGCCTAGGATGGGCATTTGTAGGTGCAATTGAGTTCTTCCAAGGAAAAAAGAACCAAAACCCACAGCAAACCGATAACGGAATGGCGGGGATGGTTTATGGTGGCGGACTAGCTGCTGTATCAGCAAGTATTGCAGCTGCAATTGTTGCTGCAATCAACTCAATTCAATTTTAAAAGATATTTAGAGAGATACCAAAGCGTTAATAATTATGATACAATAAGAAAAAGATTAGGAAAGAGGTTGATGATTATGAATAGAGAAGAATGGATTGACTATTACGAAAGTATCAATGGTCATAAACCATCTATTTCAGAGGTTTATGAAGCCGAAAAAAATGGTGATATTTTTGTAATTTCTGAGTCATCTACTCCTTTAACTGTCGAAAGTCAGGATTATATTTCAAATCATAGTCCTAACTATCGCAAAAAATCAGCCTGGAGAAGCCTTTGGAATGCACTGACATTTATCATCAGTGTTTTATGGGGGTTGGTAAAACTTGCTTTCTCACTTGCTTTATTTATAGTTAATATTATTTTGACCATTTTCTTCTTTTTTGTACGTATCATAGGTTTTGTTTTTCTCTTATCACGTTAATATTTATCATGAAGTGTTTCAGACACTTCTTTTTTTATCCTTAAAGTATGAAGGGAGGACTATGGACGAACTTATAAAAAACATGACAAAAAGTTTAAGGCAATATAATAGCGCTGCAAACCAAGCTGTTATTGGTATTAATAAAAGTTTTGTTGTAGTAGGTTATATTATTGTTAGTTTCTTTTTGTTAGTAGAAATGATGTCCTGGTACAAGTATCTTAAGCAACAAGGCGGAGAACTGACTTATCGTCTCATGTTAGAAGTTGCTTTAAAGTATCTTATTGCATACTTTCTAGTAGCCCTGTCAAGCCAAATTGTTGTTGCTATTATGCAGGTTACTAGTCTATTGATACGTATGGTTGGAGCTAACGTATCGAATGATCTTTTTGAATTTACAGCTCTTAAAAAAGGAAATTGGGTCATTAGGGCGGTTGTAAATGCACTAGCATATCTTTGCGGTGCCACAGCCTTGATGCTAACAAATATCCTAGTATTTATGAGATTTATTGAACTTTATCTCTACAGAGCCGTATCACCTTTAATCGTTGCTTTTTGGATGTCTGATGACACAAGAAGCATTGCGACTAATTTATTGAGAAAGACTACCGCAGCTGCCCTCCAAGGACTTTTGATTGTCATTTTATTGGTTATTTGGCATGCCTTCGGAGTACAAACCGATATTGACCTAGCTAATGCAGATTGGATAAAAACATTTGCATCAGGTTTTTCTTATATTGGAAAGTGCATTTTATTTGTTTGGTTGCTCTTAGGTTCACAACGGATGGCAAGATCACTTCTCCAAGCTAACTAAATGGAGGTATACAGTTGAATAAAAGTAAATTAGGGTCGATTTTCCTAAAAGAAATTGATCAGTATGAAAGATCGGTTGTAGGCGGTATGACGGCCCGCATTTTTATAATGGTCTTAGGTGTAGGAACTGTCGTTATGATTGGTGTCTTACCAACAGTTTTTTGGTCTATTCCTGACCTATATATGTATATGGTGGTTGTTCTAGGAACACCACCTTTTATCGTCTATGGGCTTAAGTTGGACGGGATTGTTAAAGAACGAATGCTATTTATATTAACAATTCAAGAAAGAAGCTATCAAACTGATGATGATTTCACAGCATTTGGAAATAACATGGAGGTAACTTATGGCAATTCTGCCTTTTCACAAGCAAAAGATGTCCACGAATGGAATTAAGCCAACTCTTACACAAGAGGAGCTAGCGGAACTTTTTGAAGAAGCCGAAGTTTGGAAGCTTGGACTTAATCGTCAACGTGATTTGAATACACCTTCAGGTGTTATTCTTGGGAGCTCAGGAAGTGGTAAAAAGGTAACAGTTAGTTCAATGGAAATAATTCCAACTTTATTTAAAAACATATATGATAGATGATGATTTCACAGCATTTGGAAATAATAAGGAGGTAACTTATGGCAATTCTGCCTTTTCGCAAGCAAAAGATGTCCACGAATGGAATTAAGCCACCTCTTACACAAGAGGAGCTAGAACGTGGGAAACAGCTACAAAAAGCATTAAAAAAATCAACTCAAAATACAATTAAGTACACGAGTCTTTTTGAAGATGGACTCATGCACATTACAGGTCGTGAGTTTTCACGGACCTATGCCTTGGGTGATGCTAACTACATTACCGCTAGCGATGACGAAAAATCAGATATTATAGATTATTATGCTGATGCTTTAAATGTCTTAGACAGTGATAACACCTACCAACTCACGGTCATTAACCGTCCTTTACCTGACAATGCTGTAGAGCAAATTTCTTATGATAGAGTAAATGATGGTTTCAATGATTATCGTGATGAATACAACAAAATAATTAAAGATCGTTTTGATAAGGAACAAAATAACTTTGAGGTTAAAAAATTTGTTACAGTTTCTACAATAGCTGAAGATAGAAAAATGGCCTACCGTAGGCTTAATGACGTTGAAAACAACTTTACAGCTCAATTCCAGGCGGTAGATGTTGATTTCAAGGTATTAAATGGCTCAGATCGATTAAATATCTTCTCTGATATTCTTAGAGGTAATCCATACTTGAACCTTGATTACCGTGACCTTATCCGAAGTGGTCTTGGTACCAAGTCATTTATTGCACCTGGTTCAATTTGGTTCCAACCTAAAATGATGAAGATTGATAATCAATTTGGACGTGTAATGTTTGTCAGAAATTATCCGAATTTCCTTAATGATCGTTTGATTAAGTCGCTTGTTGATGTTGGTATTGAATTAGTTATCAATGTTTTAGCACGTCCTTACGATGTAGGTGAGTCCTTGAAAAAAATCAATAATGCAGAGGCGGCTATCAAAATGGATATGGTCAAAAGTCAAAAAGCAGGGGCTCGTGATGGTATTTCACAGGAACTTGCTACTGGTGGGGTTGCTGCGGAACTTGCTGAAGAAGCCGAAGTTTGGAAGTCTGAAATACAGGATAATGACCAAAAAATTTATTCAGGCATTTTTACAGTCTTCTTTAAAGCGGATAGCGAAGAAGAGCTAGAAGACTTTACAAGTCGAGTTAAGGCTGCTGGACGTAAGCATGGCGCAGAATTTGATGTAGCCTCTTACCAACAAGAAAATGGTCTTAATTCAACTTTACCGATTGGTATTCCGTTCCTTGAAGTGAAACAAAACTATATGCGTGACATGACAACCTCTAATATTGTGACACAGGTCCCTTTCACGAACGTTGACCTTCAAAGTAAGAGCCCCTGGGCAGTCTATTATGGGCAAAACCAATTAAGCCATAATTCGATTACCCTTGATCGTCAACGTGATTTGAATACACCTTCAGGTGTTATTCTTGGGAGCTCAGGAAGTGGTAAGTCGGTAACAGTTAAATCAATGGAAGTAATTCCAACGTTATTGAAAAACATATATGATAGAGTCATCATAGTAGACCCTGAAGACGAGTATAGTGATATCGGACGAGAATTTGGAGCGCAGATGATAGATATTTACCCAGGTTCTCAGACTCACCTTAACCTACTAGATTTGCCTGATATGGATAAACTGGATGCTGAAGATGGAGATCCAATTGCTCAAAAATCTTCATTGTTGATTGGTTTCTTTGAAAACGTACTTACAGAAGTTACAGATGCTCAGGTGTCTATTATTGACCGTGTAACTCACTTAACTTACGAACGTTTCCAAGATAAAGGACGTATGCCAACCCTTAAAGATTGGCATGATATTATGTTGGATCAACCAGAACAAGAAGCTAGAGATATGGCAATTGCTTCTGAAACCTATGCTAAAGGTTCTCAGGATATTTTCTCTTATGAAACAAATGTGGATATCAATGACCGCTTTGTTATCTTCAATTTGAAAAAACTTGATGGGAAATTGAAGCCTTTCGCACTGATGGTTATTCAAGACTATATTTGGAATATGGTTGTTAATAATCAAGGAAAATTCACTACACGTATTTACTTTGATGAAATGCAAAACCAATTTCAAACTGATAATCAGGCACTATTTTTCACTAACCTGTACGCCCGTGTCCGTAAATATGGGGCTATTCCTACGGGAATTACTCAGAACGTGGAAACGTTGCTTGATCGTACTGAAGGACGTAAGCTGTTAAACAACTCAGAATTTGTTGTACTTTTGAAACAAAAAGGGTCTGATGCTCGTGAATTGGCAGCTATGTATGAATTGACAGAAAGTCAATTAAGATACGTAACGAAACCTAAAGCAAAGGGAACAGGTCTTATTATTGCAGGCGGAACTGTGGTTCCTTTTGAAAACCCAATCCCAAGCACTACGAAATTATTTAAACTAATTGCAACAGATGCTTATTCTGAAGCAGGTGCATAGAGGTGATAGATAATCACCTCTTTTTTCATATCTAAATAGAAAGGGGTGATTATTTCTTGAGTAATAATCAATCGTCAAAAAGTAGATACTCTCAAAGAAAACAAGAAATCAGTCAGGCTGTCCAAAGGCATAATAACAATAGAGGCCGAATTGCACAGCGAGGTGCGAATAAAGAGTATAAAAAAGCTAAGGCCGCTTATCGGGAAGCTGCTAAGAACTATCGTGAAGGAGGAGGAGCTGAAGCTCTCAAACTCAAGAAGAAGAGTAAAGAAAACTTAAGGATTGCTCGTAAAACAAAGAAGATAGTTAAAAAGACAAACCCGACAAAGACCCAGAAGATTACAAGAGCTGTTGCTCACACAGGTACAAGTGCTGTCACTTCTTATATTTCATCAGGTCTAAGTCAAGACGAAGATTTAGAAGAAATTGTAAAGCATACGAGAACGTCAAAAAATGCCCTTCGCAGTGCCAAAAAAGGTGCTAGAGGTATCGGAAGAGTATCTAAAGCAACAGGTAGAGGTGTTGTTAAGGGCTCTCGTTTTGCCAAACGTTCAACGAAATCAGCGGGAAGAGTCGCAAAAAGGACTGCTAAGAATGCTAGGCGTGCTGCTCAGGCAAGTGTCAAAGGAGCCAGAAGAGCCTTGCAAGTGGCTCATCTAGCTATTAAGGCTGCTGCTGCTGCTGTCAACGGAGCGATTGCTTTCTTTGCGACACCAGTTGGTTGGGTGGTTGCTGTAATTCTAGCTTTAATGTTACTTGTGGTCATGGTCACTGGTGTATTCTCGTCAAATATTGTTCAACAAACAGATTTCAGTTTAAATGACTCTTGGGTCCAATTATCTAAGACAGACCGTAAAAAATCGAATGATAAGGTTGAATACTACACAGATATTGATGAAATTCTACTATACATGAATTACCGTTACGGAGGAGAATGGGAACCATCTGCCAAGTGGGAAGATGGTAATGGTGGCAAATGGGCAGGAAAATTTGGTCTAAACCATTTTTCAGATGCTCTTGATGATATTTGGAAACAGGAAAACGAAGACCCAAATAACCTGAAGACAATGAAAGATGTCTATACAAACGGGAAAGAGTGGACCAAACTCAGTAAGTCTGATCGTGAAGAATATGAAGAAATTCTTGAAAATGCAAAGGAGTCAGGGAAATATCCTGGAATGCAAGAGCTTCAAAACCCTCTGTATAATGCTGCTGATGATAAAAGTCAGTCTGAAGGAGTCATGATAGAAAAACGTTATGGTTATACAGCAAAAGATAAGTTTAGCTATAACACAACTATTAAGGCCTCTTCAGGTCAAAAACTTTATGCGCCTATGGACGGAAAAGTTGAGGTTGGAAAATCTACACTAAAGACCTTCAAAACGAACCTTCCAAAGGATAAAAAGGAAAGCGAAGAAAAGAAACAGAAGACTAATATCATTATCTATACAGATGATGCGGAGTTTATTTTCTATAACGTTTCAGGAGCTCGTGTTAAGTCTGGAGACAAGATTGAAGAGGGGACTGAATTAGGGTCTGTTCAAGGTAACGGACAAGAAATTGCCTATGCTAAACGCAAAGAGACTTTGGACAAAGACGATAAAGACGACAAACGATATTATGATGAAGCCAAATATCTTGAGAAACGTGATGAAGATAATGAGGATGCCAGAACCTTCACCCGTAACGTAGATAAAAAAGGGAAGAAGATTGATAAATGGCAAATCGTCAATCCTGGTTTTTACTTTCCCTTTGTTGCTTACAGCCAACATACCCAAGTGACAACGACAGAGACAGCAGGTGAAATGAGTGGACGAGCAAAACAACTTTATGATTTAGTCAAGAAGTCCCTTCCTGAAGCAACCGACAACGGAATTGCTGCAATGGCAGGGTGTTTTGGTGTAGAGTCTCAAATTGAGCCTAAACGTGCTGAAGGAGATTATCTCTCCCCTCCCGTCGGAGCTTCTGCCGACTCATGGGAAAATGAGGAATGGTTGAATATGGGAGGCCCTGCTATTTATGGTGGAGGTTTCCCAAACATTCTTCACCGTGGACTTGGTCTAGGTCAGTGGACAGACACAGCAGATGGCGCAACACGCCACACACTTTTACTTGAATATGCCAAGAAGATTGATAAAAAATGGTATACACTTGACGCTCAAATCCGTTTCATGCTTGAAGGGGATAACCCCTACTATATCAATATTTTGAAAAGCGTATTGACAAGTAATGATGATGTAGATACTCTGACGAGTCGTTTTCTTTCTCAATGGGAAGGTGTTCCAGGTGATAAAATCAGCGAACGTCAAAAGATTGCGAAACAGGCTTTGACCTGGTTCCATCAAACACCTAAGAGTTCAGGAACAGGTTCAGGGCCAGGAGGCACTAAGGCCTCTTCTTGGGACTTCCCTAGTGAATACGAAGGAAAACTAAAATGGGGTCAACCGTCTAGCAACACTGTCACAGGTTACCCAGGAAACAATTATCCTGCAGGACAGTGTACTTTCTATGTTTGGAACCGAGTACACGAAACTTGGGGGCTTGATGTAGCTCCACAACTTGGGAACGGTCAAGATTGGGTTGCTAACCTTGTTGCTCAAAACGGTTGGCATACAACCTCAACCCCTCAAGTTGGGGCCGTATGTTCAACTGCTGGTGGCTTTGACGGTACTTTAGGTATCTATGGTCATGTAATGTTTGTTGAGCACGTTAATGATGATGGGTCATTCTTGATTTCTGAGCTTAATTATACTTTTGTCCAAGATAAAGTCCATTGGAGGGTTGTCAATAATGCAAGCTACTATAGTTTTGCTATGCCTCCTGGACAGTAAAATACAACTAAAGAAAGGTTTATTATGATTGATACATTTAAAGTTAAAATTTTAAAAGGAGTAGGAGTTGCTATTATAGTAATTCTGATCTTTGTTATTGGGTTCGGTGTTGGACATATTGGTAAGTCAACACAGAAAGTGTCAGCCCCTAAAACAAAAAAAGTTGCTGAAGGAACTGAATTGACCCAGGACTATATCAGGAAATTCTTGATTGCTTATTATACGAAGAAGGACCTGGAGGAGAACCGTTCTCGTTATAAACCTTTTATGACTGATGGTCTATATACGTCTGTTGTCAATATGGAAAACGAACCCGTTAATCAAACTTATAAAGGTTATGTAGTTGACCAAGCTTTCAAATCAGCCGATATCTTTATTGATGAAAAGAACAATACGGCCATTGCCACAATCAACTACACAAATACACTCCTAAAAAATAAGGGTGACTATAAAGATGCTCAGAAAAATGTTGCTAGTAAAAATACATTGCGCCTAACATTTACTAAAGATGGTAAAAAGTTTAAGGTCAATAACATGAGCTACCTTATTGTCACAGACTCAGCAAATGTTACAGACACTACTAATAGCTATGGCACACTAGAGAGTGCTTCAAGCTCTGGAAGTAATGCCTCTGCTTCTACTGGTACTAGCGGAAGCGGAAATGCTACTTCACCAACTTCTACAGACTCTTTAAACAGCGAGGAATAATTAGATGGAATTTAAAGATTTTAAACAAAGGCTTGATGAATTATCCAGAACGTTACCGAAACAGTATAGGGATGAGAACAGGGAAGGAGTACAGGCTTTAATTCCTTATGGTACTGGTTATATCCAATTTGAGATGTATCTAGGTGAGTGTCCAAATCTTTATATGGTTGTTAAGGGGCAGAAAGTGCTAGAACGTCTTTATGATTACATTATAGAGGCGTGGGAGGACGATAATCTGGACTACAATGAACCAAACTTGGAATTTAGTGAAAACAACACAGTGATTAGGATGAGCGTACTCATTTCTAACAGTGGCTTGTTAAAACCACGAACAGCTAACAGGCTAAAACAGGCTTGCGATCAACTTGAATGTTTGCTAGTAGATGTAGATGAAGGCGGTGCAGTTTTATTAAACTATGATGCCGATGAGTTTTTATTTAATAATAAGTATGTTCACCCAGAAGGACTAGCTGATGATCCTGTTTTTGCTAACTGCAATATCATGCTTGAACGTAAACAATGAAAGGAAATATAAACAATGAACGACTATCAAGAAAAACTACAAGAAGAACAAACTGAACAAAAACCTAAACGCAAAAAGAAAACAATTCAAGAACGCTTAGATAGGGCTTTAGAATTGAAAGCAAAGACGGAGAAACAACTTGCTGCCATTCAGAAGCGCCTGGATGGTTATAATAAGCAAGTTGAAGAGCTCCAAGTTGAAGCACGTCTTGAAGTAATCAAGCGTTATGATATGAGTCCTGAAGAATTAGATGCTGCTCTTAAGAATTACAAGGAGGGTGATTGATAATGACATTTCAAGTTACAAACCTAAATACAAACAAAATTAGCGAATTTGCAAATCGTGCTCAATTTCTCTATGAAATGGAGCAGATTGAAACAAGACACCTGGCCACAAACACTATGGGGCGCTATAAATTAACTCATTTAAACGCTAAAACAAATGAAGTACTAGAAGAGAAGACTGTAGAAATTCCCCCAACGGAAGGCGATCTTGAACAATCTCTGAAAGACTTTGGTTTAGCCACTGAAGGAGGAGGCTTGTTTAGTCGTCGGAAACCTAAACAAGCCCTAAAGGTTCCTCCTCAATCAGTATCAGAACCAGAAGAGAGTAACCCAGTGAATATTGATGAAGAGGAACAAGTGTCACCTATTTCAGACACAAAAACAAATTTTCCTACTAGCAATAATGTTGTTCCTTCATCATCTTATACAGGAAGCAAACTTAACATTGTAAGTTTTGGTAAAATTGTGGCTTGGTTGGTGGTTCTCTTCTTAGCACTCTATGGAGCAGGTGTTTCACACACTATTGCAGTAGGTCTTAAAACGGGAGCAATTAAAACAACACAGTCTACACCAAAACAAACTTCAACTGTTAGTGATATGTCAGATGAACATGAAGTAGATGTTTTTAGTCGCTACTTTATTGGAGCATATCTTACAAATAGTGACCTTGATAATTTCATTAGCTCAAAGGTTTCTAACAAACCTTTTGACAAGGTGACTACAACAGCGGTCCTGCTTGAAAAGGCACAAACCAAAGATAAGCAGACTTATGAAATGACTTACGTTGTTAGTTACAACAAAGATGATAAGACTAAATCATCACGTTTCAAATTTACTGTAAAAAAAGCCAAAAAGGCTATGTATGGCTATGAGGTAACTAAGTTGCCGAAAGAGTCAGATTATCCAGGATAAAGGAGAAGAAAAATGGTTGTAGATCAAGAAGGTGCCATTAGAGAATTTAAAAATCAAGGGGTGATGACTGCCAGACTCCTATTCAATATCAGTTCCGTTCTAGCAAAATCATTAGCAGATGGAGCTGTTGATATAAGTAAGAAGGTTTCTGCTAAAATTGAGGCACGTCCTGGCGAGAAAAAATCTATAGATGCCCTAAAGAAAAGAGGCGATACATTAGATTATAAGCAATTCTCAAATAATGAAATGAACCTAGACAAGTTAAAAGCCTATTTGAAGGAATATGGCATTCAATTTCATGCAGAAGAGTTAGCAAATGGCAATTATAACTACTGGTTTAAATCGAAAGATCAAAAACAATTTCAAGCAGCTCTTGAAAGAGTAAAAGAAGATATTATTAACGACAAAAAACAAATTAAATCTCTTCAGAAGACTCCTAAAGACTTAAAACCTCAAGAACAAATTGCTAAACATAAGGCAGCAGCGCCAAAACAATCAGTAGGAACTAAAATTAAGAAGCCTACGAAGTCAGTTTAGGAGGGGCTTATGCAAAATAAAAAACCTAAATTCTGGCCATTTGCAGTGTTAGGGCTTGTCTTTGCTCTAGCTTTAAACCGTGGCTACACACTTTTTTCTATGTCCCCACCTGTAACGGCAGAACACTTATTCATGCCTTATGAGTATACAGTAACAAACTATTTCAACCCTCCTTATTTTCTCTTTAGTTCCAAGCCTTTAGGGTTTGCTGCAATGGCTATAGGTTTCTTTATTGCTCTTGCTATTTATAGTAAAATGAGTACCACAAAAAATCTAAGGTTAGGAGAAGAAGCAGGGTCGGCCCGCTTTGCGACTCCAAGAGAACTCCAGGGGTTTCAGGACAAAGAGCCTGAAAATAACATGCTTTTCACTCAGAATGTGAAGATGGGGCTTTACAACAAGCGTCTCCCCTTTGAGTGGCAACTAAACAAGAATGTTCTTGCCTGTGGTCTTCCTGGTGATGGTAAAACCTTTACTTATGTTAAACCTAACCTGATGCAGATGAACGGTTCTTATGTCGTTACTGACCCTAAAGGGTTACTTGTGCATGAAGTGGGTACAATGTTGGAAGAACATGGTTATCAGGTTAAAGTGTTTGACCTGGTAACTTTATCAAATTCAAATACGTTTAACCCCTTCAAGTATATGCACTCGGAACTAGATATAGACCGAGTAACTGAAGCCATCATTGAAGGAACTAAAAAATCAGACTCCCAAGGTGAAAATTTCTGGGTACAAGCCAACTTGCTTTTAACCAGGGCCTTAATTGGTTATCTCTATTTTGATAGTCAGGTTCGAGGATATGAACCTAACTTATCTATGATTGGGGATCTCTTGCGTAACTTGCAACGTAAAGAGGAGGATGTTCCTGCCCCTGTAGAACTAATGTTTGAAGAGCTGGAAGAAGCACTCCCTGGCAACTATGCTTGTCGTCAATGGGAGCTTTTTAATGCAAACTTTCAAGCAGAAACAAGAAACTCAGTGCTTGCTGTGATGTCTGCACAATATTCTGTCTTTGATCACCAAGCTGTGACTGATATGATTAAGACAGACTCAATGGATATTGATACATGGAATACTCAAAAGACGGCTGTCTTCATTGCAATTCCAGAAACAAACAAGGCTTTCAACTTCTTAGCCTCAACATTCTTTGCAATCATGTTTGAGGAATTAACCCACGGTGCTGATGCAATTATCCAGGGAAGACGTGAAGGTTACAGCTATGAGGACCTTCTTCATGTTCAATTTATTATTGACGAATTTGCTAACATTGGCCGTATTCCTAATTTCAATGAAGTCTTGGCCTCTGTGCGAAGCCGTGAAATGTCCATTAAGATTATCTTACAAGCGATTAACCAATTAAAAGCCCTGTATAAGGATGACTGGAAAACAATCTTAAATAACTGTGCGACTCTGCTTTATCTAGGTACCAATGATGAAGACACCATGAAGTATTTCTCAATGCGTGCAGGGAAACAAACAATTGATATTCAGAACTATTCTGAAAGCCGTGGACGTGGTGGCTCAAGTAGCACGTCTCACCAGCGCCAAGGCCGTGATTTGATGACACCTGACGAGATTGCACGTATCGGTATTGATGAAGCCTTAGTCTTTATTGCCAAGCAGAATGTTTGTCGAGATAAAAAGACAAGTGTAAATCTACACCCAATGAAAGACTGGCTTGCGGATAGCCCTTCTGATAAAAACTGGTATGATTATGTCCGCTATGGGTCTGATATTGAAGAATTTTTGGCCAATATCGAATATGAAACAGTCGTTGATTTGACTGCTGAACTTGAAGCTGAAATTGCTAAAAATGAAGCTCAAGCAAGCAACGAAGAAGTAGAGGCTAACCAAGCTGCAATGATCCCTGAAGATAATGCTGAGATTGCCTCTGAGAGTGCATTTCAAGAAACCGTCTTACCAATTCATCATGAAAAAGTCGTAGAAGACGACCTAGAAGAAACTGAAGATGTTCTGCCTTTTGCATGGGATGAAGATTGATAGTGATATAATACAAGAAACGGAGGTGATTATATGACTGAAGATATCAAACAAAAACCACGAGGTTTTAAGGGCCTGATGGAAGATTTAGGGGTAAGTACCTTTGATGAACTTATTGAGTATATGCAAAACAATCCAACTGAACCACTTGTCCAGGAGTTGGAAGAACTTTTAAATAAATTTTATTAGTCTAACTAAAGATAAAAGCCAGGTCAATTAAGACTTGGCTTTTTCTATTACATAAAAATGGAAGGAATAACAAATGAGCTTATATGATTACTTTGGCGTTGCAAACACCCAAGAGCTTTATGACCTGATAACGAACGATGATCCACGAGTTGATGACCTTCAGAATTTCCTGACTTATGCGAAACAAGAAATTAGCTATGAGTCACCAAAAGTTTTTAATTATGAGGCTCTATTTAAACTTGTGAATAGTGAGCAATTGATTCCAAGGGAGAATGAAGCATATATCATTGGTTTTTCGACTCAACGGAACCCTACATATTATGCAAAAATTTCTGGGGATATGTCTGAGAAAGAGGTTCTTAATATTGCATTTAAGGCAGATATTAAGTCTTACGCTATTGTAGATCACCCAAATATCTTTTCTCAAGATCAAGATGATGTAATTAGAGATATTGATTGTAATATTGGGTTGATTAGAGGGGTTTATGGAAATACCGCTAGGGACTGTCTTGATAGAGTATCAATTTATGGAGAAGAAGGCATACTTCCGCTAAGAATGTATTCGCATGAAGCCGAGAAATATGAACCTGTTGATTTTAAAGGCTATGAAAATACTGCCGATTATAAAGAATTTAGTATTGGAAATGATAGCATTTATGACTTGCCTGAGGAGCTAACAGCAGCATCCGAACTAAGTGATTTTGTTGGCTACTATGTAGCAAAAGAACTTGAAGGCTTAAATGTTTATTATGATGAACAAAAAATTGAGTCGTTATTATGTATGAAAGCTACTATGAACAGACAGGAGGTTTTCACAGTTATCACTTATGATGACCAATTGAACATTAACGGTGTTAAGGATATGTTTATGGGTGCCTATAGTAATACTGTCGTTGACCTTGCTTTTGTCATGGATCAAGTCAATAAAGACCAAAATAAGGGCTTTATTGTTAGTCATAATCATCCTTCTGGCGGATTAAGGGCTTCTAAAGCTGACATAGAGACTACAAGAGCTCTAGGACGTCTTGGCGAATTATTTGAAAAGCGCCTATACGATCACTATATTGCATCAAGCAGAGGGGTTACGTCATTAGCTCAAGAACGTACCCCTGGAGCGAGCTTTCTTGCAATGGCTAAAGAAAGGGAGGTAGACAAGTATTTGTTAAAACTTGCAGATACTCTTGAGAAACAAAGCGCTAAACTACAAGATAACCCTAAAAAGAAACAAGGGCGGAGCATCTAAGGGAGGAGTGAAATGAAAACAATACTACTCTTAGCAGAAAAGCCCGATCAGGCAAAAAAATATGCTAATGCTTTGGGAACTCCAAAGAAAGCTGATACTGGTTGGGATGTTTATTCCGATCAACTATCTGCCCAGGTTCTTGTCCGTCCTGCGGTTGGACACTTGGTTGAACGGTCTAACCCCTGGACTAATTTTGAAAATTGGGAAAGCGTAGACCGTCTTCCAATGTTCCCCGATCATTTTGAATTTGAAATCAAAAAAAATACCAAGAAGAATTTCAACGCTATCAAGAATGCTATTAAGAACGTTGACAGTATTATGATTGGAACAGACCCAGACCGTGAAGGAGAAGCAATTGCCTATTATATTCTTAACAAGATACCAGGTAGTTTGAAAAAGGTTTGTTATCGTTTATGGGCCAACTCACTAACTCAAAAAGGGCTAGATATGGCATTTAGAAACTTAAGAAGACCTGAAGAAACGGTCAACTATTACCATGAAGCAGAAGCACGAGGGGAAGCCGACTGGCTAGTAGGTTTTAATTTGAGTCCATTTACAACTCTTATGATGCGAGATCATGAACTTATTCCTGAAAAGTCCAAAGGAATGACGGTCGGACGAGTACAGACCCCTATTGTTTCACTAATTGTTAAAAATAACGAGGAAATAGAGAATTTTGTTTCAAAACCATTTTGGCAGCTGCGATTATTTGACCAGACAAACCAGGTCGCTTTCTCTCATGAAGCCAAGTTTGAAACTGAAGCAGAAGCTGTAGAAGCCCTAGAATTATTGTCAGATAGGGCAATGATTACCCAGGTATCTTCTGAGAAAAAATCAAAGACAGCTCCTAAACTCTACAACCTTACAGATATTCAAGCTGAAATGTCTAAACTCTATAAATTTGATGCTGATAGAACAAAAAGTATCATCCAAAGTCTCTATCAAAAAGGTTATATGTCCTATCCACGGACAAACTCAAATCTTATCACGACTAATGAATTTGATTACCTAATAGAACATATTGACGACTATCAAGCAGCTATTGGTAAAACCATAGAAACGCCAAACAGAAGCCCTAGAAAGTCTTTTGTCAATGATAAAAAAGTGGTGGAACACTATGCTATTATTCCTACTGAGATTATCCCAGATATGGAAGAACTAGAAAAAGAAGAACGTCTGATTTATCAGATGGTGACCTTCAGAACATTATTGATGTTTGCACCAGATTATGAGTACACGTCAACAAGTATTACCCTGGATAATAACGGACAGGAGTTTAAAACAACTGGATCTGTGACTTTATCTAAAGGTTGGCAGGTCTATCTTCCTAGTCAAAGTAAGGAACAGGTTTTACCTCCATACCAGGAGGGACAAGAAATTGCCGTAGAACGTCAGTTGAAGGAAGATGCAACAAAACCTCCTCAACGTATCACTGAAAACAGCCTTTTGAAAAAATGGCTACCTAAGTACAGCTTGGGAACACCTGCCACACGGGATGCCATGATTAAGTCTGTCCAGGATAAAGGGTATATCACAAAGGACAAAAAGAGTGGCCAACTATTCCCAACTGAACGAGGAATATTGCTAATTCATTATTTGGATAAGCTCAATATAGCTTATACCAATCCTGAAACAACTGGTAAATGGGAAACAGCACTTGCCAAGATAGGTGAAGGGAAGATGAAAAAAGAGGACTTTGTGGCCAAAGTGAGACTGGCCATAACAAAACAAATTGAACGAGGGAAAGAAATCGGATAGAAAGGAAATTAACCTATGTCAAATGCAGCAGAACGAGGACAAGCACTATCAAACCTACTATCAAACAAACAACTCCACTCAGCAAAGGCTAAAGATATTCTGGCTGTTGCTGAAGGTCTTGGAATGAAACTTATCCCAGAACGTGGAAACGTCTATCATTGGGAGGAACACGACTCTTTGAAACTCTACCCAGACCGAAATACATTTAGATGGTGGTCTCAAGAAACTGGTGGTGACACTATTCACCTGGTACAAGTTATTCAAGAATTAAACACTGGAAAACGTCCAAATTTCAAAGAAGCTGTCAACTACCTAATTACAGGAGAGTTTGAAACCATTGAAGTCGAGCCCCTACCAGAAAGAGAACCATTTAACTATTATCTTAAGCGTTTTGAGTCAAAAAACTTTGACCTGGGACGTGATTATCTAAAAAATGAAAGAGGGCTATCAGATGAAACGATAGACCTCTTTTTAAAAGCGGGAGTCTTGGCCCAAGCTAATCATAAGACAGGAGATTTGATTGAGCCTGTAATAGTCTTTAAGTCTCTTGATGTAGATGGTTCGCTTAAAGGAGCAACACTTCAGGGAATTGAAAATCATCCCGATATTCACGAACGAGGGCGCTTGAAAAAAATCATGACTCACTCTGACGGAATGATGGGGTTAACACTTGATATTGGCCAACCTAAACGCTTGGTGTTTGCAGAAGCTCCTATTGACCTTATGAGCTATTACGAGGTCCACAAGGAAAGTCTGAAAGATGTCAGACTTGTTGCTATGGATGGGCTTAAAAAGGCCACTGTGAGCCGTTATGTGGCTGATATGGCCTCTTCTGACCCAATTGGTCCCAATCGCCCGTCACAAGTCCTAAAGGACAATAGAAGGGAGCTAGGACAGCTTATTGATCGTCTGCATATGCTTGATAACGTTTCTCAACGCTTGGAAGATGGTTTAATCACTCTAGCCGTAGATAATGACGAAGCAGGCCGAAAATTTATAAAAGAAAAATTTCAAGATATGAATATTCCTGTTAAAGTCGATATTCCCCCACTTGCAGACGGCCAAAAGAAAAACGACTGGAACGACTATCTAAAAGCTGAAAAAGGACTTATCAAACTAGATAAAAAAGCTCCTGAGAAGGCCCAGGAGCATACAAAAAAGGCTGAGAACGAATTCGGGGATTTACCTGGAAACCAGGAGGCAGCACCTCTACCTGAAGCGGATGAACCGCAACCTTTGAATGAGTCGTCACCGACTCAAACTCAGTCTCAACCTTTACTTCATTTTACCATATCTGAAGCGCCAAAGTCAATTTATAAGGTGGGTTATCACCCTATTACTGCTAGTGAATTAAATAGGTTAAATAACTATGTACAGCATCTTCAGGAAGCAGCCAAGTGGTATGATGAAACACTTGCGGATAGTAAGGTAACCTATTTTGTCAAAGATGAAGATGAAATCAATTCTATTGAAATTACTTTTGAGAAAAAACAATTCATGCACTTAACAGGTATTTATCTTGTTAAGCAAGGCATTACTTCGAGCATAGCCCTAGATAATATCATTCAGGGGCAAGGTCACTATGATAATATCTATCTTGCTAATAGAAATGCTGCGTTCTCAAAACTTCAAATTATGCCAGAGCTTAAAGCTATAGCTGACTCAAGTTCATTCTATTTCAATGATGTAAGTGACATTAAGAAGTTCCAAAGACTGGATGCATCGAAGGCTATTCGTACAAAAGGGAATGAGCTGGTACTTGCTTTAAGGACAGATGACGGCAAAACGTTTCCTGCTTCTTTGATGAAGCCTGGTAAAACGTTAAATATACTAATGGACGAAACTGCTGAAGAAAGAGCTATTTTAGGTATCTATCGCAAGAAGGGTGGAAAAATTGATACCCTTTCTGTTAACGAGCGTTATATTTCAGATGGTGGTAAAGAAATGTTAGAAATTATGAAAAACAATGATTTTAGTCTAGTACAGTCTGAGTCACAAGGGATCAAGCGAAAACAATCATTAGCCACACTCGACTCAGATGGTGACGGTTTAAGTGATGAAGTAGAAATTGCAAGAGGTACTAACCCTTATTCTCCTGACTCAGATGGTGATGGAGTGCCTGACGGTCAAGAGGTCGCAGAAGGCACTGACCCACTTAACGCTTCTGATAATAGCTACACTAAGCAGCAACGTGATATGACTGTAACCAACATGATTAAGAATAATGATATCAAGGCTCTTAACGAGCATTTGAAAGAAGGAATTAAGTCCTATTTTAATTCGGACAATTACAAAGAATTCCTCAACGGTATGGCCGACTTTAACAATTATTCTCCTAGAAATATCCAACTAATAAAAGCACAACTTCCTCAAGCAACATTGGTTGCCTCTTTCAATCAATGGAAAAAGCGTGGTGGTTCTGTTAAAGGACAAAAGGCTATTTATATTCAGGCCCCTGTTAAAGTTACAATCAAGGATATATACGGGAACCCTAAAATAGATCCTAAGACAGGTGAAGAACTTAAGCGAATAATCTTCAGAAGCGTCCCTGTATTTGATGTGTCTCAAGTAACACCGCAAGAAGGAAAAACATTAGATATTCCAAGTATGAGTGGGGATGCTACAACACCACTCAGCAAAGAAGACTATAACAATATGTATCGTAGTCTGAAAGAAATCTCACAAAGCAATGGTGTTCCAATTCGTTTTGACCAAACAGAACCAGGTGTAGGTGGCTTTTACGATACAAAAAGAAATGAGATTGTTATTTCTAACCAGGCAAAACGACAACCTGCACAAGTTATAGGAACACTCATTCATGAAATGGCTCACTCAGAATTACACAATGACAAAACGATTGCTGAAAATTATCCTGACCTTAAATATTCGACTGGTGAATTACAAGCGGAGTCTGTCGCCTATGTCGTTTCAAGACACCTAGGTATTGATATGGGTATAGAGCGAAGTTTTGGCTATCTAGCTTCATGGGCTGTTGCCGAAGGTGGTTTGGAAAGTTTGACTGCTCAACTTGAGATTGTTCAAAAAGAAAGTGCTAGTTTGATTGAGCGTATTGACCACGCTATGACTAAATATCAAAAATTATCAGAAGATAAGGTTGTTAGCCGTGATAAGGTATCAATGAAAGAAAATACCTTTTATGATAGCCTAGCACAAGCAAAAAAGCGCACTAGCGGAAAAACTACTGAAGAAGATGAAGCCCCAAAAAAATCACAAGGAATTCAAATGTAATGTCCCGCAAGAATTCCTTAACAAGAAGGGACAGAACAAAAACACTGACACAAATTGAAAGAAGAGAGGAAGAGAAAGATGACGATTACTAAAGAACAAGGAACAACTGTTGAAATGACACTCATGGATTATCTTCTTGATATGGAAGATTTTATCCAAGGTAAAAAGACACTTAATGTTATGAATGTTCGTAGACCTAAAGCAGCACTTGTTAAAATCTTACAAGCTGACCTAGACGATTTTAAACAAAATGGCTTTGAAGATGGAGGTGAAGATTTCGCTGAAAATCTTACACAAACTATAACAGCTCTTGAAAATATGACTGATGCTGAATATACCAAAATCAAGCAGAATATTCTTGATTTTGAACCTGGTGCTTAAATGGGAAATATATTTTAAATGGTCATCTTAAAAAGATGTCCAGATTGTCAAAGTGTGCAAGCTGTAAAACTGCACACTTAAAAAGAGTGTACAGTTTGGAAAAGTGTCACTCATTAAAGAGAGCGTAAGCGACAAAATCAGGGGTTTGGGGTCTTCCCCAAGATTAAAAAAGTATCGCAAAAACAGGGCCTAAAATGGGGTCCTGGTTTGAGCGATTTCTTTTTTATTTCAGTATGTGGGGCCCCACATACTATGCTTGCCAGATAGAAAGTATACCCCGATATCATGGGGTTTGTCCATCACTCTATATCCATAGATTTGGCATAACCAAGGTAGAAAAAACTAGATTTTTTTACAATAAGCAAATAATGAAGAATGTTTTTATTTAGGTTTAAGTCACATAATAATAGCTAAAAAAATAGGCAAACATGAAAGGATGTAACAAATGGTAAAGCGTGAAAGATACATAGAATGCAAACTACGACTAAACCCTAAAGAGGTTAAAGAATTAAAAAAACGTGTAGATCAATCAGGAAAAAGTCGCCAACAATTTCTATTAGAGTTAGCACTTAATGGGGAAGTTAATAACTATGACTATTCCGAACTTATGCAACTACGTCAAGAAGTTAATGCTATTGGGCGTAACGTCAACCAAATTGTTAGATACATTCATGAAACAGGAACAGTTGAACCCGAAGCATTTGAGATGTTACGTCAAGAGATAAAAGAAATGAACAAGGTTATCATGACTGAGTTTAAAGAAGGGAATTTATTGAAAGAAAATGCCAATTACGAAAGTACTCCAAATCAAAAAGACTGAGAACCTAAAGAGGTCTATCAACTATATCACACAAGATGCAAAGACGTTGAAAGCAGAGACAAACACTTTAGAACAAGATTCATTTCCTATGGAGCTTATTGACGGGACTTTGTGTAAACGTCTAGTCAGTGGTCACAATCTTACTGATGAGTCTGATGCAGAAAATATATTTGACGACTTTGTTTTGATGAAAGAAAGTGCAGATATTTTTAATGGCCGTTCTGGATTGAACGCCTATCAATCTGATCTAAATGACCCTAAAAAAGTTTTAGCACACCATATTATTCAATCTTTTTCACCTGAGGATAATTTAACCCCAGAAGAGGTACATGAGATAGGTCGCAAAACTGTTATGGAATTGACGGGTGGACAGTATCAGTTTGTTATTGCGACACACTTGGATAAAGGACACTTACACAACCATATTATTTTAAACACTACCAATACCGTTACCCTGAAAAAATTCCAATGGAAGAAAAATACAAAACAAACTTTAGCAGCAATTTCAGATAAGTATGCAGAGATTGCAGGTGCTAAAGTTATTGAACCAAAACTAAATAATAGCTATACAAAATATTCTGCCTGGAGAAGACAAAACGTCTATAAGGTTGAAATAAAAGAACGTCTTGACTTTTTATTGAGGCACTCTCTTTCCCTGGAAGATTTCAAGGAAAAAGCAAAGAGACTAAATGTAACCGTTGATTTCTCAGGTAAGTATGTTAAGTATCGTTTAGATGACAAGGGGCAACAAAAGTTTACCCGTGATCGTACACTTTCCAAAAAAGGAAAATATTCTTTAGAGGAGATTAAGAAGGCTTTAGCAAAGAATGAAGTTGTTTATTCCAAAGAAGATGTTGCTGCAATGTACCAGGAAGAGCAAGAACAAAAAGAGGAAGACTTTGAGTATAAGTTAGATATCGAAGAGTGGCAAGTTGATGAAGTGACCTCACAAGGTATCTTTGTAACAGTTGATTTTGGTATTGACCAAAAAGGTCAAATCAAAATACCTGCACGGATGCTAGATCAGAACGAAGACGGAACTTTCACAGCTTACGTTAAACAAAAAGATTTCTTTTACTTTCTCAATCCTGACCACTCAAGTCAAAACCGCTATATCACAGGTGGAACTGTTATGAAGCAACTCTCACAAAAGAGTGGTGACCTCTTGCTTAAGAAAAACAAATACATTTCTAAGTTGGACCGCCTGGTGGATGAATTGAACTTTTTATCAGATAACAATGTCACTAACTCACAACAATACGAAGACCTGGAAAATAAACTCCTGGAACAATTAGAAGAAACCGACTTTGAGTTGGACCGTTTAGATGACCGTCTTTCAGAAGCTAACAAAATTATTGGAGCTTTATCAACTTATCAAGGCCAGTTGGCTAATGTAGAGGTTGCTGAAGAGATACTTGAAAAAAATCATATTGATAAGAATACAGACCCTTATCAAATGAAGAAAGTCCTGGAAGAAGTACAGTTAGAAAGAGCTGCTCTTAAAGAAAAACGTGACGACGTTGTTACTAGATTGACTAAATATCAAAGTATAGATCAAGAACGTCAATACAAGAAAGAGGATAAAGAAACCAAAAAACAACTATAGCTTCCTTGGAATAGAACGAAACTATTGAACAAAATTGTTTTCAAGAGTGCTATAATTAAGTGTCAATAAAATTATTTTTATCTCAGAGGTATTTATGGAAAGTCTCACTAAAAAAATAAAGATAGTAAATACAATAATTTCTGCTTTTTCACTATGGGGGCCTGTAATTCTTTTTCTCATTGAACTTTACGGGAAAGCAAAGAAAAAAAACTTGTTTATAATATTACCTCAGCTAACACCTAAGATGATTATTTCTGCCCTACTCTTTTTCATTGTTCTCTATTCTCTAAAATTATTTTGGGATTTACAAGGAGCTAATTTAGATAGTCAAGCTAATAAAGAAAGTTTTGACTATCTCCGTACTGTAGATTTATATTTGGAAAACAATTTTAAAATGGTATCACAAAAGCAATTTTCTTGTCTGGTAGCAATAATTAGCATCATAGCCTTTACTGACTTTGGTAATCTCCGAACATACCTCACTTTCTTATCGACTATTTCGGTTACAAATATAATTTCTTTTAGTTTTTTATTTTTTATGTCGCCCAATAATGAAAAAAGGAAAGAAAAAGAATACCTATGGCTAGTTACGTGTATGTTAACGAACTTATTTACGCCTTTTCTATTCTTTGTCGTAATTATTAAATTAACTATTTGGCCATGTCTACCAAGCAACTGGGTATTTGGTATTCATGATGTAGTATATATTCTCTTGTTATTGTTTATCAAAATGAATTATGATAGTAAAACTCACTTAATTAAGGACAATAGGCTGTAGCCTATTGTCCCTTTTTTATTTTATTGTTATGATAGGCTTTGATAGACGGACAATAGGGTTAGGCAAAACAAGGAGGACAAAATGGCAAGAATTGGTTACGCTAGAGTAAGTACAATCGATCAGAATTTAGACCGACAGCTTGAACAACTGAAAGATACAGAAAAGATATTTAAAGAGGCTGCAAGTGGAGCGAATAAAGAACGTCCGCAGCTTAAAGCCTTACTAGATTTTATTCGTGAAGGTGATATTGTTGTTGTGACTGAGTTGGAAAGACTAGGCCGTAATAACAAGGATCTAACGTTTATAATGAACTATATTCAAGAGAAGGGGGCAACTCTGGAAGTTTTAAACCTTCCAACTCTTAGAGGGATTGAGGATGACAATTTAAGAAGGCTGCTTAACAACCTGATCTTGGAAATATACAAATACCAGGCACAGGCAGAAAGAGAACGTATTAAGGAACGTCAAGCCCAGGGAATTGCTCTAGCAAAAGCTCAAGGAAAGTACACAGGTAGAAAAGCATTATTTACAGAAGATGATGAACGACTTAAGCACGCATTTGATCTATATTTATCGGGTTATTCAGACAAAGATGTTGCCTCTATGACAGGGATCAATGAAAGAACCTTCAGAAGGTATAGAGAGAAGTACAATATAGTAAGATAATTTTTCTAAGAGCTGCGTTTCTATTTTTCAACAGTAGAAGAGATATAATCGTCTTGCTATCCCTTTAGGAACCCCCAAGCTCACAAGCTTGGGGGTTATGCTTTCCGTTATTTACTATCTTCATGCTTCAGTAAGTACATGAGGACAAGTATCAGAATTACTTGTTCCATGCTATCACCTCCTTTCGTCAGTAATAACCACGCTTGCGTGGTAAGCTGAAAACGAAAGAGGGGGAGCTTGGAACATAAACAGTACAAAGATACGGAAAGCGTAAGAGTTTATCAAAACAATAATTACAAACATAAATATATTTATAATTATAATTATAAATTATTGACAACTTAGTGAGGTTTTAGTATAATAACAGTATCAGAATTACTTGTTCCATGTCACCTTATAGGTTCATGGAAGCGTTATGAAATTTTAACGTAACGTAGTAGAACGCAGGATAACTCCTGCGTTTTTTTTATGATGAATTAGATTACGTCATTTTTCTATTAACAGCAGGGAAAACTTAATCGTCTTGCTGTCCCTTTAGGAACCCCCAAGCTCACAAGCTTGGGGGTTATGCTTTCCGTTATTTACTATCTTCATGCTTCAGTAAGTACATGAGGACAAGTATCAGAATTACTTGTTCCATGCTATCACCTCCTTTCGTCAGCAATAACCACGCTTGCGTGGTAAGCTGAAAACGAAGGAGGGGGAGCTTGGAACATAAACAATACAAAGATACGGAAAGCGTAAGAATTTATTAGAACAACTGACAATCAATATATTTATAATTATATTGATGTTGAAATTGTGTTATAATGTCATTATAACTTGATTAGGAGGAAGTTAATATGAGAAATACACAACGAGTTGATAGTTTGCTTGTCCTCACTTCTGATATAGCAAGGATAAATCAAATTGTTGCCCAATCACATGATTGGGAACTTAAGGAATTAGATGAATTCCTGGAAGAGTATGTTGAGGGAGACAAATTAAAGAAAACTAACCCTAAACCCGTCTTTGTTTCGACTAAACAAAGTTTTAGTCTTTTTACGGTTGAGACAAAAACAATTCATGGGAAAAGCGCTTATCTTTTGACATTAGTTTCAGGGTATAGCCCTATGAATTGGGATCCAGAATTTTTTGCTGCTGCTGAAAGAGAAGTTGATTTGAGTGGAAAACCAGTATATATGAGGTTGTACAAAGATCCTGAAGATGGTATTAATTATCCTGTAAGGTAGATAGCAATATTGATTTGAGAACAGTGTAGCGACTACACTGTTTTTTATTGTCAAAAATCAACATCAATATAAATATCGTTATAATTATATTGATGTTTATATTGACAAATATAATTATAATGATATAATAGTAATATAGTTAAACAAGGAAAGGAAGCATCAAAATGAAAATCGTTACTTTTGCTGCTATTAAAGGAGGGGTGGGAAAAACCACTCTAGCATATAACCTGGGGGAAGACCTAGCTAAAAAGGGGAAGTCTGTTCTTTTTTTAGACATTGATCATCAATGCAACCTAACACAAACCTACAATATTTTTGAAGCTGAAGGAACGATAGCAAATATCTTCAGACAAAAAGGTGAGGTAACTATCCATCATGTTAAAGATAATATTGACCTTATCCCTGGTTATATCCGCCTAGACAATATTGAAAAAGACCTTGAAACAAAGTCTTATAAAGATATGCTACTTTACATGTGGTTAGAGGATAACTATGAAAGTAAGAATTTAGGACAATACGATTATATTATAATTGATTGTCATCCTGACTTTTCGACAGCAACTAGAAATGCGGTAATTGTTAGTCATGCGGTTATAAGTCCTGTTATTCCTTCTGAACACGGTTATCATGCTAAGTTTAATCTCAAGGAGCGTCTGGAAGAGTTGAAAGCTGAGACTTTTGATTATAAAACAAGAGAAAGTTTTGTGACAGCCAAACTATTCTTTGTCGGCAACATGATTAAACATAACACAAAATCTTCTAAAGAGTTGATAGAAGCACTTGCTGAAGAAGATGATGTTATTGGATTTATTCCACAAAAAGAACTTTTTAACCGTTCAACGATGGATAAGATTTCCCTTCCTGAGATGAAAGAAGATAAGGTGATTTATCAACATAATAAAAAATTCTTTGATGATCTTGACGTGACTTTTGAAGAAATTGCTGCTAAACTATAAATATAAACATAGATATAATTATAATTATAATTATATCTAAGAAAGGGATATCTAATGGCATTTGATAAAAACAATAAAAATATTAGTGAAATGTTGAAGGCTACTGAAGAAAAAGAAACAAAACAAGAAGTAGTGAAGGAAGTAGAAGATTTTGAAAGAACAAAGCAGTTCCAATTCACGTTACAGCCCTCTGTACGTGAGAAGATAAATCGTTTAGCAAAAGAGAACGGTTATCGCTCTGCTTCATCATTTCTAAATGACTATTTCAAAAACTTATAAACATAAATACAAATATAATTATAAATATAAACATAATGACCTATTATAAGTAGGTCTTTTTTAATATATTGGAGGAAGAATGACAGCATCATTTAGTGAATTAGAGTTTCATCAAAAATTGAGGGAAAATAATCAGCAATTATTCCTTAAGATGGTAGCTTCTTATGAGAAGACAATAGCAACTAGCATGAGGGCTCAAGGCTTCAAAAGAGTTAACGAAAAAGAACGAACAGTAACCTTTTCATTTGGAACTATGACCTTTTCAAGAAGTCGTTGGAAGAAGGGAAATGTCATTAGGGTTCCTTTAGACGAACAGTTAGGACTTATTCCACGGCAGCGCTTTTCGCAAGAGTTTCTATACTTGGTGACTGTTTTGGCCTCTTTTATGCCTTACCGTAAAGTCGTTGAGGTATTTGATTTATTACAAGATATTGGTATTTCAAAGAATGTCGTTCATAGGGCCGTGTCTGAAGCAGGTAATCTCATCAAGCAAAAAGAAGAGTACGATTCTTGGGCTTTATCAGAAAGTATCGAACGAAAGGAAAAAATCAAGACCGACATAATTTATATTGAAGGTGATGGTTTTTGGGTGAGAAAGTCGGAACGGTCCTCCGTAGAATTAAGCCATTTTGTCGTACACACGGGTTCTGATAGTAGTTGTAGAAAGAAACTGCAAAATAAATTTGAAGTTATTAACTCAAAAGTGAAAAAAGCTAAAGATACACTGCTTGATTATATAACAACTAATTTTGAGCTAGCACCAGGAACAACTATCATCACAAACTCAGATGGGGGAAAAGGCTACACCCCGTCATCATTCCGTGAATTTGTTAAATTTTGTTCCAAGGGTGAGCATATTCACTTTTGGGACCCCTACCATGTTAGTGAGTGTATCAAGAAAAATCTTACTCCTATTTCTTGCGATTTAGCTGATGCTGCAGTCAAGAAAATTAAGAAAAGAGACAGGACAGGCCTAAAGGTAATCTTAGATACAGCAGAGTCGCTATTAGAGACAGATGCTAAGATAGAGTCATTTCAGGCCTTCAAGAAACGTATCATCAATGACTTTAGCTATACGGCATCACCAAAGGATAGAGGTCTAGGGGATTTAACCATTGGTGTGATGGAGTCACAACACAGAAAAATGACATATCGAATGAAAAAACGTGGTATGTATTGGTCAGAAGAAGGTGCTGTTGCTATGGCTCAAATAATTTTGTTGTATTATTCAGGAGATTTACGGGATATATTTTTTGGTAGTTGGAGAAAAGAATACAAAAAAATAAAAAAACTAGATCATTTTGATCTAGTTAGGGGAGAAAATAAAAGTGAGCATTTGATCCCTGGAGCAAGAGTTGCACGTGATGGTTTGACTCCTATGATTAGGAAATTATGATAATAGAAAATTAAAAGAACCCTTGATATTATAGGCTTTTAAGAAACTTTATTTAGCAAAAACACTTGCAATATGCTCTAATTGTGGTATAATAATCTTATAGATAAAACACGAGAAAAAGACGGAAGGTGTTCGCGCACCTGCCGCCTTACCGATTAAACAAAGCGCACCTTTGCTTAATCAGTTTAGAATTATTGTATCATCAAGATAACAGTAAAGTCAAGACTGAAATGAGTGAAAACGCTACACTTTTTCGGTCTTTCTTTTATGTTCTCTTGGTGATTTTAATTTCTCCCAAAACAAGACACATACACTCTTTACTTTTTCCTTGCATTATCCCTCAAACTTTGGTAGAATTATATCTTGTGAGTGCACCTCACTTACTCGTGGCGAAAGACCATGAGTCATTAGACCAAAAGAGGAGGAAAATATCAATGGCTAAATACGAAATTCTTTATATCATTCGTCCAAACATTGAAGAAGAAGCTAAAAACGCTTTGGTAGCACGTTTCGATTCTATCTTGACTGACAACGGTGCAACTGTTGTTGAATCAAAAGATTGGGAAAAACGTCGTCTTGCATACGAAATCCAAGATTTCCGTGAAGGACTTTACCACGTTGTTAACGTTGAATCTGATAACGATTTTGCTCTTAACGAGTTTGACCGTCTTTCAAAAATCAACGGTGACATTCTTCGTCACATGATCGTTAAACTTGACGCGTAAGAAGGTAAATTATGATTAATAATGTCGTACTCGTTGGTCGCATGACCCGTGATGCGGAACTTCGTTATACACCAAGTAACGTTGCTGTTGCAACATTCAGCCTTGCGGTTAACCGTAACTTCAAGGGTGCTAATGGTGAACGTGAAACTGACTTTATTAACTGTGTTATCTGGCGCCAGCAAGCTGAAAATTTGGCTAACTGGGCTAAGAAAGGCGCATTGATTGGAATTACAGGTCGTATTCAGACTCGTAACTATGAAAATCAACAAGGTCAACGTGTTTACGTAACTGAAGTTGTCGCTGATAATTTCCAAATGTTGGAAAGCCGTGCGGCACGTGAAGGTCACAGTGGTGGTTCTTACAACGCTGGAGGATTTGATAATTCAAATTCATTCGGTGGAGGAGCTTCAACTGGTGGTTCATTTGGTGGATCACAACCTGCACAATCTACACCAAACTTCGGTCGTGACGAGAGTCCATTTGGTAATTCAAATCCAATGGATATTTCAGATGACGATCTCCCATTCTAAGAATGGACAAAACGAATTAAATATATAAAGGAGAAATAAACATGGCTCAACAACGTCGTGGCGGATTCAAACGCCGTAAAAAAGTTGATTACATCGCAGCTAACAAAATCGAATATGTTGATTACAAAGATACTGAGCTTCTTAGCCGTTTCGTTTCAGAACGTGGTAAAATTCTTCCACGTCGTGTAACAGGAACTTCAGCTAAAAACCAACGTAAAGTAACAACAGCGATTAAACGCGCTCGCGTTATGGCACTTATGCCTTACGTAAACGAAGACTAAAAATAATGCCCTCGACTGAGGGTGTTTTTTTCTGGCTTGATTTTATGGGCTTTTTTCTTTTTAGGCTTGTGTGTTGAGTGTTATTTTATACTTTAGGGAAAAAGAAAAACCAACTGGTCTTCTCATTTATCTTGAGGAGCTAGTTGGTTGTTTTGTGGTATATAGAGTGTGTTTTCTAAGAAATCATCAAATTTTTGGTCGTTAACGAGGATATCGACATTATCTTTGAAGACCTTGAAGCGGTTTGATAACCAATGTGTTTTGATATCTGCCCAATTATTGAAGCGGCTCCACCTATAAGGAAGTGTTGGGTCCTGTTTTTCAAAGACATAGATACTGCCATCTTTTTCGTAAGTTATAGCCGTGTGGAAATTGCTGACATCACCAGGGCTATTTTGAAAGACTGAGAGGAGTTTAACCTTTTCTGGAAACTTGAGTCCAGCTTTTTTCCAAGCTTTAAGGAGGTCATCCGTAGACTGGTAGCTGATATTATCTCCAAAGAGGAGACTATAGAGAGCTTGATCCTTGGAAGTTAGCTCTTTGTGGCGTGACTTAAGATCTATAAATTCGTTTTGAGAGGGGAGGTCCAATTTGGTGAGGTCCTCTGAGCTTGTAATAAGGTCATGAAGAAGGAGGAACGATGTTCGTCGGCAGTTTAAGTCATCAGTAAAATGTGATTTGTTATCTTCGAAAGTTTTTTCATTAAGGAAGGTGACGAATTGATTTTGATCCTTGCCGATTTTACTTTGGGTCCATTTTTTGACAACAGGTTGGAGATTTGTATTTTCCTGATTGTAACGACTAATATAAGGGGCTAGATTGTCCCAGTCTTTTGTCGGAATACCCTTGCTTTTTAAGGCTTTTGCTAGCTGTTTTTCCTGAGTGGAAGTCGTCACATTGTTAAAACTATAGTAAGCTTGATAGTTTTTCTGAGTATTCTTGTGGCCACAAGCCATAAGTAGTAGGCAGCAAGCAATGATTAGTAGAGGGAATTTGATACGCATCTATTGGAATTCTTTCTTTTGTCTATTAACTTTAACATTTTAGTATAGAATAGCCAACTGTGTCAAGATTTCTGACGTAAAAAAGCACCCTTATGGGTGCTTGAGGTTGATTAAGATGCAGGTGCGTAAGTACTTTGGACGTTGTAATGACGTTTGAAGAAGTATTTGGCAACACCAGCGATGACACCAATGATAAGGATTACAATTGGTGAAAGACCAGGGTTGAGGTAGCTTGGAAGAAGGGCTGTAAGACTAAAGAGAGCAAACCATGCAATAAAAGAGAGTGTGATGACGGTCATGCTGAACCACCATTTTGGACGTTCTTCTTTTGGTTTGTTATTGTGACGGTAGATGTAGTGATAAGGGGTATACATAGCAAGGCCTCCAATGAATGACACTGAAAGAAGGGTTGTGAGGCCGTAGCTAGTTTGTGTACCTGAGAAACCAAAGATAGCGTTCATGATAGCAACGATGGCTAGAAGGAAGAGTGAGGTATCAAGCCACATCTTCCAAGGAGTTTTATCTGTTTCTGGCACTTCTTTGTTAGGCTTACCAGTTTCAGGTTTTTGGTGTTTTTCAGGAGAGAAACTAGCTGCCCAAACAGTTGGAGCACCAAGGAGTCCACGTCCTGTAATTCCTTTTTTCTGATTTTCGATAAGTTCAGGAATGACATTGCCAAGAATGTCTTTGATTTCTTGGTCTGATTTACCATCTTTGATGAGTTGGTTAGTTGCGATGTGGATAAATTCTTGGTTTTTCTTGGTGAGTTTTTGGATGTCCATGAGATGACCTTTCGATAAATAGTATTATTTTTTTAGTTTTGTAGTTTAGGGAAAAGAAGAGGCTCTATGTTAGAACCATTTTTTCCTGATAAAGTAGATAACAACGCAGGATGACCCGAAGGCTGCCATGAAGAAGATGACCCAAAAGGCGTTATCTAAATCGTTTAGTGGCATAGAATTGTTTTTAAAGTTCATACCGTAGGCGGAGAAGATAACGGTTGGGATGTCCAGAGCCATAGTCATGAGAGCGAGTGTTTTCATGATAGTGTTCTGGTTATTGCCAATGATAGAGGCAGAGGTTTCAGCCATGGCATTCAAGACATTTTCATAGATGCCTGCCATCTCAATGGCCTGTTGGGTTTCGACCAGCGTATCTTCCAAGAGATCCTCGTCCTCGATATATTTCTTCAAGCTAGAGGCGTTACCTGTTAGCTTTTTGACAATTCGCTCATTCATCTTAAGTGAGGCTTTTAGATAGACAATGGATTTTTCCAATTCCATCATGTCAATCAAGTGCTCGTTTTTAGTCGCATTTTCCAACTGAGCTTCCAATTTATCACTCTGACGGTCGATGGAGCGTAGGGCAGTTAGGTAAAGTTGAGCATTGCGATAGAGAATCTGAAAGACAAAACGGGTCTTCATGAAGGTGTAGAAGTTACGTACACGGTGGTTGAGGAAGTTATCCATGAGACTAATGTCCTCAAGACAAGTAGTAACAACCACCTCATCGGTAACGATGATACCCAATGGAATAGTGACGTAGTAGCTTTTGTTATTACGCTCTTCATGGGTTGGGACGTCGACCAGAATTAGGGTGTAGTCATCTTCGACATCGATACGTGAAGTTTCTTCCACGTCCAGAGGGGCGCGGAGGTCTTGAATATCAATGTTAAACCGTTCTGCGACCTTCATGGCTTCTTCTTGGGAAGGGTTCACCAAATGAATCCAAGCACCAGGCTCGAATGTTTCAATTTCTTTGAATTCTTTTCCGGTGGATAAGAACATTTGTTTCAATGGGAACCCCTCCTTCGTCATTAAGTAAGCGCTGGCATCTTGATTATAAAAGGATTTTTACAATCGCTTTTAAGTCTAATTAACACTGCTCTTAGCTTTTTTAGTGTTGTCAAAAGAGGCTTGGGATGATGTTCCTTGCCTTTTTTAGACACTCCACCATTATACTACATTTGAAACATTTTTGGGCTGGATAAATTGAAATTTTGTTATAATTATGAGAGAAAGTCGGGATGGATTTTCCATCCGTCTGTAGAAAGGAGCGGCAGTAGCTTTTGCGCTAGGGCCTCTTAAAAATATGCAAGATAAGTTAGTGATTCATGGAGCAAGAGCTCACAATTTAAAAAATATCGATGTGGAGATTCCACGTGATAAACTGGTGGTGGTGACGGGCTTGTCAGGTTCTGGTAAGTCTTCTTTGGCCTTTGATACCATCTATGCTGAGGGGCAACGTCGCTATGTGGAAAGTCTCTCAGCCTATGCTCGCCAGTTTTTGGGAAATATGGAGAAACCTGATGTGGACTCGATTGATGGTTTGAGTCCTGCCATCTCCATTGACCAGAAAACAACAAGCAAAAACCCTCGTTCGACGGTCGGAACGGCAACAGAGATTAATGACTATCTTCGTCTCCTTTATGCGCGTGTGGGTGTTCCCTATTGTCCTAATGGTCATGGCGCTATTCAGTCATCCTCTGTAGAACAGATTGTGGACGAGGTTCTAGCTCTTCCTGAGCGTACGCGTATGCAGATTTTAGCGCCAATTGTTCGTCGTAGAAAAGGGCAACACAAGGCCGTTTTTGATCGTGTGCAGAAGGACGGTTATGTTCGTGTTCGTGTAGATGGTGAGATTTACGATGTCACAGAAGTGCCAGAGTTGTCTAAGTCTAAGATGCATAATATCGAAGTGGTTGTGGACCGCTTGGTGAATAAGGATGGTATCCGTAGTCGTCTCTTTGATTCGGTGGAGGCGGCCCTACGTTTAGCAGATGGTTACTTGATTGTGGATACTATGGATGATAATGAGTTGCTTTACTCAGAACATTATTCTTGTCCAGTTTGTGGCTTCACAGTGCCAGAGTTGGAGCCTCGTCTCTTTTCATTCAATGCCCCATTTGGCTCTTGTCCGACCTGTGATGGTTTGGGTAATAAACTAGAAGTTGATATGGATTTGGTTATCCCTGATGCTAGTAAGACCTTGCGTGAAGGTGCTCTGGCGCCCTGGAATCCTATTTCGTCCAACTACTATCCAGCTATGCTTGAGCAGGCCATGGAGCAGTTCGGTGTGGATATGGATACGCCATTTGAAGATCTTAAAAAAGAAGAACAAGATTTGATTCTCTACGGATCTGGGGATCGTGAATTCCATTTCCATTATGTTAATGATTTTGGTGGGGTGCGTGATATTGACATTCCTTTTGAAGGGGTTGTGACTAATATCAATCGTCGCTATCACGAGACCAATAGTGATTTCACTCGCAATGTCATGCGAGGTTATATGAATGAGCTGTCATGTCCAACTTGTCATGGCTATCGTCTTAACGAAGCAGCACTCTCAGTTCGTGTTGGTGGTGAGAATGGTCTCAATATTGGTCAAATCTCTGATTTGTCTATTTCAGATCATCTTAAGGAAATCGATAACCTTGAATTAGGTGAAAACGAGGGAGTGATCGCTCGTCCAATTGTTAAGGAAATCAAGGATCGTTTGACTTTCCTAAATAATGTAGGCCTTAATTATTTGACCCTCTCTCGTATGGCCGGAACCCTTTCAGGTGGTGAGAGTCAGCGTATTCGTTTGGCGACACAGATTGGCTCTAACCTTTCTGGAGTCCTATATGTGTTGGATGAGCCTTCTATTGGGCTTCATCAGCGTGACAATGATCGCTTGATTTCAAGTCTTAAAAAGATGCGTGACTTGGGCAATACCTTGATTGTGGTGGAGCATGATGAAGATACCATGCGTGAGGCTGATTGGCTTATCGATGTGGGACCTGGTGCTGGTGCCTTTGGTGGTCAAATCATGGCCTCTGGAACCCCAGAGGAAGTGGCTAAGAACAAGAAATCAATCACCGGGCAATATTTGTCAGGTGCTAAATCAATTCCTGTACCGACGGAACGTCGTGTAGGTAATGGTCGTTTTATTGAGGTTACAGGAGCTAGCGAAAATAACCTTAAGAATGTATCTGTTAAGTTTCCGCTTGGAAAGTTGATTGCAGTCACAGGTGTTTCTGGTTCAGGAAAATCGACTTTGGTTAACGGGATTCTCAAGAAAAAAATTGCCCAAGAGCTCAATCGCAATAGTGAGAAGCCAGGTAAACACAAATCAGTGACAGGAATCGAGCATATCGAGCGTTTGATTGATATTGACCAAAGTCCAATTGGGCGTACACCTCGTTCTAATCCAGCGACTTATACAGGCGTCTTTGATGATATTCGTGATCTTTTTGCCCAAACCAATGAGGCCAAGATTCGAGGTTACAAGAAGGGGCGTTTCTCTTTCAATGTTAAGGGTGGCCGTTGTGAAGCCTGCTCTGGTGATGGTATTATCAAGATTGAGATGCATTTCTTGCCGGATGTTTATGTTCCTTGTGAGGTTTGTCATGGCACACGCTATAATTCTGAGACCCTAGAGGTTCGTTATAAAGGGAAAAATATCGCGGAGATTCTGGATATGACAGTTGATGACGCGGTTGACTTCTTTGCGGCTATTCCTAAGATTGCTCGTAAGGTGCAGACGATCAAGGATGTGGGGCTTGGGTATGTGACCTTGGGACAACCAGCAACAACCCTCTCAGGTGGTGAAGCTCAACGTATGAAACTGGCTAGTGAGTTGCACAAACGCTCTACTGGGAAGTCCTTCTACATTCTGGATGAACCGACGACGGGTCTTCATACAGATGACATTGCACGTCTTTTGAAGGTGCTTCAGCGTTTTGCGGACGATGGCAACACTGTTCTCGTGATTGAGCACAATCTGGATGTTATCAAGACCGCAGACCATATCATTGATTTGGGTCCTGAAGGCGGTGTCGGTGGAGGTACCATCGTAGCTACAGGGACTCCAGAGGAAGTAGCCACTATTCCAGAAAGCTACACAGGACAATATCTGAAAGAAAAATTGATATAAAGGAAAAAGGCTCTTTGAGTCTTTTTTGCTTTAGGCTGGTTTAAGTTGAGTTTGGTATTCTCTTGTTAAGAAAAAAACATACAGGAGTCAGACTATGGTTAAAAAGCGTTTTTTTATAGGCTTTAATGGTATTCTTCTAGCCCTATTTCTAGATGTTTGTCTTTTGATTAGCATCCGTACAGTGGATCATCACGGCCAATTTCAATCAGCAACAGATAAATGGGAAACTTTGCTTTATGTTTTAGGACTTTATTTTAGTTTTCTCCTTTTTGAAGTGATTTTTTCTCTTATTCTGAAACACCGTAGAAATAAACAAGTTTTGGAACAGGTCTTATAAAGGCCTGGATTTTTGTATTCAGTGATAGTGACATTTATGTCACTATTTTTTTGAAAAGAGAGAACTTATAATGGCCTTATACCCAAACCCACTAGGTTACCAAGACGACTAGTTTTTTGAATAGTCCAAGTGGTTATTGCTGTATTTATTTTTGAAAAGAAAGGAGAAATAAGAATGCGAACTAAGGTATATGGCGAAGAGCTCACTGCTGAAACGTTAGAAAATGTCACAGGGGGTGATTTTGTATCTAGACCTCAAACCTTACCTGAACGATTGGGTTGGAACAAATGGTGGTTGAAAAGAAAATACCCTTATGGTGATTAAAAGTTACCATGAGCACCAAGTATGGGAAAGAGAAATATGGATAAACAGAAGAATAATCTTATTAGAAGTTTAAGCATTGTTATCGTGATCGTCTGGCTATTTATTGTGATGATAAATGCTACGCTAAGTTTCACCGAAGGCGATGCCTTTATTGACCATTGTCTCGTCTGGTCAACACTTTCGCTAGCTTTTTCTTTGTTTGCGCTTATGGTAGCGGGTAGGGACAAGGAGAAATGATTTTCTCTGTTGATTGCTATAGTCTCAGGTTGAGTTTATATACTTAGCCTTTTCTTTTTGTCTTTAATTCTATGGAATAGTGACATTTATGTCACTATTTTTTATCTTGTTAAGCTCTTATAATGAAGTCATAGCTTGGACTTAGTAGCTAAAGTGCTAATTAAATAGAAAAAGGAGAGAAACATGGTAATTAGTGTTATGGTACCCTTGCTATTGTTAATGGGTAAAAAGTAAGATGTCACACAGTAAACAAATAAGGAGAACACATGAAGAAAATACAATTTATTTTGATGGCGAGTTTTGTTTTAGGTACTTGCCAGTTAGCAGTGCTTAGTGGAGCAGCGGACGAGTTAGATGTTAAGGAATCTACAATCGAATTATCCAATAATTTTGTTGAGAATAGTCAGGTAGATAATGTACAGAATTCTTCCGAAACAGCCTCCGAACAAGTGGTTGAGAAGGCTGAATCTAATAGTGAGGCAAAGGAAAATTATCTTCTTCCGTCATCACAGACAGGAGTGGCTGAGACAGAAGTGAGGTCCGAAGAGGTTTCGGTTGAAACTTATGAAAAGAATCTTGAAAACCTGAAGCAAGTCTCTTACAGTGATGTCACAAATATGTTGACTGAAGATGGTGGGGACCATATTCTTTATGTTGGCCGGCCAACTTGCTACTATTGTCGTCAAAATTCTCCAGTTTTGAAGGATTTCAATACGCTGATTGATGGTCAGCTTCTTTATTACAATACAGATTCGGATCAGTTGGACCGTGAGTCTCGTAAAATACTATTTGATAAGCTAGGTATTCCAGGTACTCCAAGTGTAATTCGTCTCAAAAATGGTCAATTGGTTTCAGGCTATCTTGGCAGTGCCCCGGATGCCCAAGCTATTTATCAGGCTGTTTTCAAGGAAGAAACTGAGAAAACGGAGACACCAGAGGGAACAGAGGTAGTAGAGAAGGCGGAAAAAACCTTACCGGAATCACCCTCTGAGGATACTATCAAGGATGGTGGCGAGAATACAGTTAATCATACAGACCAGTCTGTTAATAGCCTAATGTCTCAAATTAAGCAAGTTTTTAGGAATCTAACAGACCTGCTTATAAGTCTTTTAGGGAAATTTATCTAACAGACTACTTTCTAAGTCGAGAAATAAAAGAATTTATCAAATATGATTTCATCGGACTTAATCTAAGGTCATTTCTTCGAGTATCATAAGCGATTGGACTAGTTATTTAAACAAAGAAAGGTAAATACATGACAGTGTTAGCGGTGAAAGGCTTAACCTATAGTTTTGGAAAGCAAACCGTTTTGGATAATATCTCGTTCACGTTAGAGAAGGGGGATATTGCTGGTTTGATTGGTAATAATGGTGCAGGGAAGACGACCCTGATGAAACTAGTATCAGGTATTTTGACAGGTTCCAAGGATATTATTGACTTAAAAACAAAAAGTGTAGGAGCCTTGATTGAAGCTCCAGCCCTATATCCTAACATGACTGTTGAAGCTAACCTTAAATTCTATTGTAAATTGTATGGTAAGGATTACGCGTTGATTGACCGTTATAAGGACGAGTTGGAGGTAGCGGCCTATCTTAAACGCAAGGCTTCCAAATTGTCTTTGGGAATGAAGCAACGTGTGGGTTTGTTTATCGCCTTAATTGCTTCAGATGAACTCATCCTTCTTGATGAGCCTACAAATGGTCTGGATCCTAATGGAATCAACAGTCTCCTCACATTAATAAAAAAATTAGCTAAAAATCATGGCCTAACCTTTATTATCTCAAGTCATATTCTGTCTAATCTTGAGCAGGTTTGTACGAAAAACTATTTGTTGAAGAATCATAAGCTGATTTACTTAGATGACAGTGATAATGTCAAATACAAGATTTATACTGAGGATTTAAGTTTGAAGTCATTAATATCTCTGTTCAAATTAAATGGTATACCTTTTGAACGACAAAAGCATGACATCTTAGTCAAAGGATTGGTAGCTGTTAAGCAGGTTATGGATCGGGAGAGAATTCCTTTTACTTATGAAAAAGAAGGATTAAGTGAGGTGCTATTCAATGAAAAGTAAATTGAGAACGGTATTTTTAAAGCAGGAATGTGTGACAAGGAGTGTCTTTATTTGTCTTGGATTGGTAGCCTTAATTGGTGCAATTGTAATCTTATGTGATGGCTATAAGGGAGATTACCTTGGGCCATCAGCGATTATTGCCAGTTATTCCTTTATCGTGGATATCGTTTTTGCTTATCTAGCAGTATCTAGTCTTGGACGAGAATTTCAGAATCGAACAATTAATATGATTCGGGTGTCCTCCTTATCTGGACGCGAGGTTATTCTTCGAAAACTCTTAAGTTTCCTTGTGTTGTCTATAGTCGCTGCTACTATTTTGGTTTTGGAGTTGGCCTTCTACAAGTATTCTGTGCAACATGTAGATTTTCCTTTGTGGGATTATATTAGACACATCTATATTGATTTCCTAGTCTATGGAGCCTTTATTTATATGGTTTCCTCTTTGCTTGTCTTGTTTGTAAAAAATACCTTGACAGCCTTTGTAACGGCCTATTTTGGTGTGACAGGAATGACTTTCTTCACGCTCTATTTGGCTAGTTTAGGGGATACCATGACTAAGCTGATGACTTATGTGCCATTTAGTTTTATGCGAGCAGTCTTTACTAGCGGTCAACAGTTCTTCAGTCTTCGCGAAGCCCTTGTTTTGTTTGCTTGGACTTTGGTTTTGCTCCTCTTTGCGCCAACTATCTACGAAAAGCGAGCCTTTGTATAATGCTAATAAAGTCAGAGTTTCATCTGGCTTTTTCTTTATGACATCAAAAAAACAATCTAAAATGTCAATTTAATCCTTTAAAGTCTGAAAATTTGGTATAATTAACCTAAAATACCAAAGGAGTAATTCATAATGCAACGTAGACTTGAACGATTTGATGCCAAACTTTCCCAATCAGGCCTTGATGCCTTGTTGGTGACAGGACAAAAAAATATCTATTATTTAACAGATTTCTGGGGGACAAATGCGACTGTCTTCATTACTAAGAATCGTCGCCTCTTCTTAACGGATTCACGTTATACCCTCATTGCCAAACAATCTGTGCATGGCTTTGATATTATCGAAAGTAAGGATCCACTTAAGGATATTGTTAAAATTATCGAGGCTGATAACCTTGAAACAATCGGTTTTGATAATCAGGTGTCATTTGCTTACTACCAAGGTCTTCAAGCGATTTTTGAAGGCTACACTTTGTCACCACAAAGCAACTTCATGGAAGAGTTGCGTATGATCAAGGACGAAAAAGAATTGGCAACTATCCGTAAGGCTTGTTCTATCTCAGACCGTGCCTTTACAGATGTGCTTGATTTCATTAAACCAGGTCAAACAACAGAGCTACAAGTAGCAAACTTCCTAGATTTCCGTATGCGTGAGTACGGAGCTTCAGGGATTTCCTTTGAGTCTATCATTGCTTCAGGTTACCGTTCAGCTATGCCTCACGGGGTTGCTTCAGAAAAGGTTATCCAATCTGGTGAGACCTTGACTATGGACTTTGGATGCTACTACAACCATTACGTTAGCGATATGACTCGTACTATCCATATTGGTGACACTACTGATGAGGAGCGTGAAATTTATGATATCGTTCTACGTTCTAATCAGGCTTTGATTGATGCGGCTAAGGCTGGCATGACACGTCGTGACTATGATAAGGTTGCGCGTGATGTTATTGTCGAAGCGGGGTACGGTGACTACTTTACACATGGTATCGGACACGGTATTGGTCTTGACATTCACGAGATTCCTTACTTTGGTAATTCTGATGAAACTATCGAAGCTGGTATGGTCTTGACGGACGAGCCAGGTGTTTATTTGGCTGATAAATATGGTGTTCGTATCGAAGATGACATCATTATCACAGAGAATGGTTGTGAATTGATTACCCTTGCGCCTAAGGAGTTGATTGTTCTCTAAGATTTGGAGGAATACTTTATGCCAAACCGTTTATCTTGGCAAGATTATTTTATGGCTAATGCAGAGCTGATTTCTAAGCGTTCTACTTGTGACCGTGCCTTTGTTGGGGCTGTTTTAGTCAAGGACAAGCGTATTATCGCTACAGGTTATAACGGCGGAGTTTCTGAGACTGATAACTGTAACGAAGTAGGTCACTACATGGAAGATGGTCATTGTATTCGTACGGTACACGCAGAGATGAATGCCCTTATCCAATGTGCCAAAGAGGGGATTTCTACCAAAAATACAGAGATTTATGTGACTCATTTTCCTTGTATCAACTGTACCAAAGCCCTCTTGCAAGCTGGTATCGTAAAGATTACTTACAAGGCCAATTATAGACCGCACCCATTTGCGATTGAGTTGATGGAACAAAAGGGTGTTTCTTATTTGCAACATGATGTTCCAGAGGTTCACTTAGGAATGGATGACTAGTTTGTTCTTTGAAAAAAGCCTGAGGATTGGGCTTGAATCTATAAAACATTTGAGCCATGCTGTCATTTATGGTAGAATAAACTGATAATAATTTTTTACAAAGAGGTATTTAATAATGATTGAAGCAAGTAAACTCCGTGCGGGTATGACTTTCGTAACTAACGATGGCAAATTGATCAAAGTTCTTGAAGCTAGCCACCACAAACCTGGTAAAGGTAACACAATCATGCGTATGAAATTGCGTGATGTTCGCTCAGGTTCAACTTTTGATACTAGCTACCGTCCAGAAGAAAAATTTGAACAAGCAATCATCGAAACAGTACCAGCACAATACTTGTACCAAATGGATGATACTGCATACTTCATGAACACTGAAACATATGACCAATATGAAATCCCAGTAGCCAACGTTCAAGAAGAATTGAAATTTATCCTTGAAAACTCGGAAGTAAAAATCCAATTCTACGGAACAGAAGTTATCGGTGTGCAAGTACCAACAACTGTTGAATTGACTGTTACTGAAACACAACCATCAATCAAGGGTGCAACAGTTACAGGTTCAGGTAAACCTGCAACACTTGAAACTGGTCTTGTGGTTAACGTTCCAGACTTTATCGAAGCTGGTCAAAAATTGGTTATCAACACAGCTGAAGGTACTTACGTATCACGTGCCTAAGCCCAACTAAGTCTTTCAAACCACTGGTTTGAAGGCTTTATTTTCCAAACTAACGGAAAGGAAACATGCGATGACTACAGAAAATATCGGTGAAATTGTAATTGCCCCTCGCGTGCTCGAAGTGATTACAGGTATCGCTGCAACTAAAGTGGAAGGTGTTTACGCCCTTCAAAATAAAAATGTTACGGATAGTCTCAGCAAAACAAGCTTGGGACGTGGTGTTTACCTCCGAACAGAAGAAGATGGTACTGTAAATGCTGATATCTACGTTTCACTTCAGTATGGGGTTAACGTACCAGCGGTTTCAATTGAAATTCAAAAGGCTGTTAAAGCAGCTGTCTATGATATGGCAGAAGTGGCAATTTCAGAAGTCAACGTTCACGTTGAATCTATTGTTACTGAAAAGTCACAAAAACCAGACTTGGCTGAATTGTTTAACGAGGATTTTTTGAATGACTAATATCTTTAAAGATTCACGTCGTGACCTTCGTGAGCGTGCTTTTCAAACGCTTTTTGCCCTTGAATTTGGTGGCGAAGCTCTGGAACAAGCACATTTCGCTTACACATATGACAAGCCAATTGACGAAGAAACTGAAGTTGATGTACCAGCCTTTCTCCTTAGCCTAGTAACAGGCGTCCGTGAAGAGTTGGCTCAACTTGATAGTCAAATTGAAGAAAAATTGAAAGAGGGTTGGAGTCTCTCACGTTTGATTGTGACAGATCGTACCCTCCTTCGTTTAGGACTTTATGAAATCACGTCATTTGAAGAAACACCAGGACGTGTGGCTATCAACGAAATCATTGAAATCGCTAAAAAATATTCTGATGAAACATCTGCTAAGTTCATTAACGGTGTACTTAGTCAGTTCGTGACAGATGAAGCATAAGCAAAAGAAGTTGAACACTGTTTCAACTTCTTTTTTCTACTAATTTAACAAGAAAAAAAGTCGCAAGTGGAGATTTCTTGCGACTTTTATTTATATACTACCACCGGCAATCAAACTTACTGGAAGCACGTAATCACGATTAACTGTTTTGCCTTTAATTTTCTTGAGAAGAATTTCGACACAAAGCTTAGCAATTTCATCCAAAGGCTGTTGGATGGTTGCCAGCTCTGGGTAGAAGTGACGGATAAAGGCAGTTCCGTCATAACCGATGATTTTAAGGTCATCAGGAATGGAAATATCCATTTGTTTAGCCACTTTCATAATTAGGATAGCTGTGAGATCGTCTGAGACAAAAATACCGTCTGGTTTTTCACGAGAAATGATAGATTTGATTTCTAATTCACGTCGCATGAGAGACAAATCGTTTGGAACAGGACAAATAATACCTTTCTTGTCCAATTCATAATTAAAACCTAGTTGACGAAGTCCTGTTGGAGAATCCGAATTATCATAGCCTGTAATCATGACAATGCGTTGACAGCCAGCCTTGACCATAGCTCTTGCGGCTAACTTGCCACCTTCAAAGTTGTCAGACGAAACAATGGGAATCTTTGGAGCGAGATTACGGTCGAAGGCAACGATGGGAGCTTCAACCTTCTCATAATCCTCAATACCAAGATTGTGACTAGACGAGATGATGCCGTCACATTGGTTGGCGGCAAGCATCTCCAAATAGTCTCTCTCCTTGTTAGGATCATGCTCACTATTACAAATAATGGTTTTATAGCCTTGCTTAAAGAGTTCATCCTCAAGACGTTCAATAAGTTCGGCATAAAATATATTGGAAATATTTGGGAAAATCAAGCCAACGAGTTTGGCCGACTTTCCTTGAAGACCTCGAGCTAAATTATTTGGTTTATAGTTGAGTTCTTGCATAGCAGCGTGAACTTTGTCAATGGTCTTCTGTGAGAGGTAGCCCTTTTTGTTTATGACGCGAGAAACTGTGGTTGGGCTCACACCAGCCAGTTCGGCAACGTCAGTAAGCTTTGCGACCATAAATCACCTTAGTATTTCAAGTCGAAGTAGTGCCCAGAAACGTTTCCTGATGTTACTTTGATACCAGTTTGTTCTGCACTTGGGAAAACACGACTAGTGAAGACTTTCTCACCTTTGTTGAAGTAAATTTCAACGATTGAGTTATCTACAAAGATGTTTGCTGTTGCAGCTTGACCGGCATCAAGTGTACATTCACGACTTGTTCCAAAGTCAGTAGCATATTGTTCACCAGCTTTAGAACGGTCAAGGATAACTTTTCCGTTTTCAGTATCAACTGTAAGTGACAAGCCATTCCCTTCTTGGTCTGCGAAGAGGACAAGTTCTGTTTGAGTGTTAGCTTCAAAGTTAAGTTCAAGCTCGTAAGTGTTAGTTGTTGCCGTTTTTTCAGAGAAATCTTCTTGGCTAGCACGTAAGCTTGTAATGGCTTCGACTGGATATTGGTAGAGTTTGCCATCTTTAATAGACAATTCTTTAACCAAGCTCATAGCCCCTTGGTAGTCGTATTTGTCAGTTGGATAGTCCACATCTGGAAGACCGATCCAGCTGACAATAAGGGCACGACCATCTGGAGTATTAAAGCCTTGAGTTGCATATGCTTCAAATCCGTAGTCCAAGTTGATAATTGGTGTGCCATCAACGAGGGCAGGTTTTTCTGTGTCGAAATCTTGGAAAATCTTATAAGTGTTAGGGTAGATGTTACCGTAGTCAAGTTCAGCTTTATCGAGACCTTGTGGGCTATAAAGAAGAACAGGTTTGCCATCTACAAAGACAAGGTTAGGACACTCAATCATGTACTCTGACCCAGTGCCACCAAAGTCAAGATTACCAACCTCAACCCAGTTTTCGACATCATTGTCTACTGCCTTGTAAAGTTTGATATAACCTTGTTTATCGTGGTTTTGAGCACCTACGATAGCGTAGAATTGTCCCTTGTAATCGAAGATTTGAGGGTCACGGAAGTGCCCAGTAGCGTCAGCAGGTTGTTTGATAAGAACCTTGTCGAATTTTTCGATTTTGCCGTCCTTATCCATCCAAGCGCCGATTTGACGTGGGTCACGAATCCAGTTTTCATCACGAACGTTCCCAGTATAGAAGATAAAGAGTTTATCACCGATTTGATAAGCAGAACCTGAGTAGGCACCGTGGCTATCATTTTCATGGTCTGGCAAGAGTTTGACACCAGTTTCTGTAAAGTGAACCAAATCTTCAGTTTCAGTATGCACCCATTGTTTCAAACCATGAGCAGCTCCAAATGGCCAACTTTGGTAGAAAAGTTGGAACTTACCATTAAAGTAAGAAAAACCGTTTGGATCATTAAGAAGCCCTGTTTCTGGTTCGATATGGTAACTTGCACGCCAAGGTGATTTAGCGACATTTTCTCTAATCTTTGTTTTTTCTTCGTTTGTCCAATCCGCGTATGGACGGTAACGAACTTCTGTTGGTAGATTCATATTTAGTAATCTCCTAATCTATTTGTTAGTAATATAGTAAACGTTTTACCTAGAAAAATCAACGATTTATCATAAAAAAATAAAAAATTATGCTAAACGGTTGACATATGATAGAAAGATGCTAAAATAGTTATCGTAAAGAAAAGCTAAACGCTTTCATACCAAATTTTATTAAGGAGATTTTTGCAAATGGATAACAAACAAATTGCAAAAGAAGTCATCGATGCCCTCGGTGGACGTGAAAACGTCAACAGTGTTGCTCACTGTGCGACTCGTCTACGTGTGATGGTTAAAGATGAAAACAAAATCAATAAAGAAAAGGCTGAGAACATTGAAAAAGTTCAAGGTGCTTTCTTTAACTCAGGTCAATACCAAATCATTTTTGGTACAGGTACTGTTAACAAGATTTACGACGAAGTCGTTGCTCAAGGTCTTCCAACAGCATCTAAAGACGAGCAAAAAGCAGAAGCTGCTAAACAAGGGAACTGGTTCCAACGTGCCATCCGTTCATTCGGTGACGTATTCGTTCCATTGCTTCCAGCTATCGTAGCGACTGGTCTTTTCATGGGTATCCGTGGAGCAATCAATAACGATACAGTTCTTGGTTTGTTCGGTACAACATCTAAAGCTTTTGCTGCTACAGATTTCTACACTTACACAGTTGTATTGACAGATACAGCCTTCGCCTTCTTCCCAGCCTTGATTTGTTGGTCAGCCTTTAACGTATTTGGTGGTTCACCACTTCTTGGTTTGGTTCTTGGTTTGATGATGGTTAACAACGCCCTTCCTAACGCTTGGGATGTTGCATCAGGTGCTGCTAAACCAATCTACTTCTTTGATTTTATTCCAGTAGTAGGTTACCAAAACTCAGTGCTTCCAGCCTTCTTCGTAGGTTTGCTTGGTGCTAAGTTCGAGCAATGGGTTCGTAAATGGGTTCCAGATGTTCTTGACCTTCTCTTACGTCCACTTATCGTCTTTGCAGTAATGTCAGCTTTGGCCCTCTTTATCATTGGTCCTGTCTTCCATACTGTTGAAAGCTATGTTCTTGCTGCTACAGAATGGATTCTTAACTTGCCATTTGGTCTTGCTGGTCTTGTTCTTGGTGGAGTTCACCAAGTTATCGTCGTTACAGGGGTTCACCACGTCTTTAACTTGCTTGAAGCTAACCTCATTGCTAATACTGGTAAAGATCCACTTAACGCTATCATCACAGCTGCTATGACTGCCCAAGCTGGTGCGACACTTGCAGTGGGTGTTAAAACTAAAGATGCTAAATTGAAAGCACTTGCTTTCCCTGCAACTCTTTCAGCGGTACTTGGTATCACTGAACCAGCTATCTTTGGGGTTAACCTTCGTTTCGGTAAGCCATTTATCATGGGTCTTATCGCTGGTGCTGCCGGTGGTTGGTTGGCATCAATCCTTAACCTTGCTGGTACAGGATTTGGTGTAACAATCGTTCCTGGTACTCTTCTATACCTTAACGGTCAAGTACTTAAGTATGTGATTATGGTACTTGTAACACTTGCTCTTGGTTTTGCTCTAACTTGGATCTTCGGTTACAAAGAGGAAGAAGTTGAAGCTCTTGAAGAAGTTGTAGCTGAAGATATCGCTTCAGCAGGTTCAGCTCCAGTTGCATTGCAAGCTGAAACAATCGCTGCACCACTTAAAGGTGAAGTTGTAGCTTTGGAAAATGTTAATGACCCAGTCTTCTCATCAGGAGCTATGGGTAAAGGTGCCGCTATAAAACCTTCAGGTAACCAAGTAGTCGCACCATTTGATGGTGAAGTGCAAATCGCCTTCCCAACAGGTCACGCTTACGGTCTTAAATCTGATAAAGGTGCTGAAGTGCTTATCCACATCGGTATCGACACTGTCTCACTTGACGGTAAAGGATTTGATGCTAAAGTTCAAGCAAATCAACGTATTAAAAAAGGTGATGTCTTGGCTACCTTCGATAGCTCAGTAATCACTGAAGCAGGTCTTGACGATACAACTATGGTTATCGTTACAAACACTGCAGACTTCGAAGATGTTTCATCAGTAGCGACTGGTTCAGTTGCTGAAGGTGCAGACTTCATCGCAGTTAAATAATAAGCTAGAAAAGTCGAAGCCAATTCGGCTTTTTTAGTTAAATGGCTCATAAAGAAAAGTATGAAGCAGAGTAGTCTGTACCTCCTCAAACAAGGTCTCATTTAGATTGTCTTTTGCCTAGCTTTTCTTTATAATATTATAAATAGTTATTATTGATCATAAAAGGAGATAGCTTTACCTATGGCTAAACTATACGGAAGCTTGGAAGCTGGTGGTACAAAATTTGTTTGTGCTGTCGGTGATGAGAAATTCCAAGTCGTTGAAAAAACTCAATTCCCAACAACTACACCTTATGAAACAATTGATCGTACGATCGAATTTTTCAAACGTTATGAAGACCAATTAGCTGGAATTGCTATTGGTTCATTTGGTCCAATTGATGTTGATCCAAACTCTGAAACATATGGTTTTGTGACTTCAACACCAAAACCACATTGGTCAAATGTTGACCTTCTTGGTTTGATTGCTAAAGAGTTTAATGTTCCTTTCTACTTTACGACTGATGTTAACTCATCTGCTTATGGTGAGACACTTGTTCGTAAAGGTGTTAAGAGCCTTGTTTACTACACTATCGGAACAGGTATCGGAGCTGGAGCTATTCAAAATGGTGAATTCATTGGTGGTATGGGTCATACTGAAGCTGGTCACGTATATGTACCGCTTCACCCAAATGATGTTTCCAATGAATTTAACGGTACTTGTCCATTCCACCGTGGATGTTTGGAAGGTTTGGCTGCTGGACCATCGCTCGAAGCTCGTACAGGTATTCGTGGTGAATTGATTGATCAGCATTCTGAAGTTTGGGATGTTCAAGCTTACTACATTGCTCAAGCGGCTGTCCAAGCAACAGTACTTTACCGTCCTGAAGTTATCGTCTTTGGCGGTGGTGTTATGGGGCAAGAACACATGCTTCGTCGTGTTCGTGAAAAATTCACAGTTCTTTTGAATGGTTACCTTCCGGTGCCAGATGTAAATGAGTATATTGTGACACCTGCTGTTTCAGGTAATGGTTCTGCAACACTTGGTAACTTCGCACTTGCTAAGGACGTAGCCGACAAGCATGCAAACAAATAAACAAAATATGTAAAATCGCTTTAAGAGATAATCTTAAGGCGTTTTGCTCTATACAGGAGGAAGTAATGGAACCTTTATTTTTAGATTCACCAATGCATGAGAAAATCTGGGGAGGTAATCGCCTCAAGACAGAGTTTGGTTACGATATTCCCAGTGAACATACTGGTGAATACTGGGCAATTTCTGCCCATCCTAATGGTGTATCCTATGTCAAAAATGGAAAATATGCTGGTTTCCACCTGGCAGAGCTTTACAAGGATAATCCAGAACTTTTTGGGAACCCCAAGACTAGTGTTTTTCCTTTGTTGACCAAGATTTTGGATGCTAATGACTGGCTCTCAGTGCAGGTACACCCTGATGATGCCTATGGGCTAGAGCACGAAGGTGAGCTAGGAAAGACAGAATGTTGGTATATTATTGATGCTGAAGAGGGTGCAGAAATTATTTATGGTCACAAGGCTAAGACAAAGGAAGAGCTGGCATCCTTGATTGAAGCAGGTGATTGGGATGGACTTTTGTCGAAAACTCCTGTTAAGAAAGGTGACTTTTTCTTTGTACCAAGTGGCACCATGCATGCTATTGGTCCAGGTATCCTTATCTTAGAGACTCAACAATCTAGCGATACCACTTATCGTGTATATGATTTTGATCGTAGGGATGATCAGGGCAATAAACGTGAACTTCATATTCAACAGTCTCTTGATGTCTTGAATCTAGGGGCCCCAGAAAATAGCGTCCCAGCAACTGTTAAGACCTTGCAATTAGAGTCGACTTGTTTGACATCAAACTCCTTTTTCACTGTGTATAAATGGAAACTCAGTGGCTTGGTTGACTTCAAGCAATCAGCTCCCTATTTGCTTTGTTCAGTACTTTCTGGCAATGGGACCATGACTATCGATTCACGCATTTATTGTCTAAAAAAAGGCGATCACTTTATTCTTCCAAATGATGTGACAGATTGGGAAATTGATGGACAATTGGAGATGATTGTCAGTCACCCTAACGAGGCTTAAGTATGAGTAATGAAAAAGTTTTAGCGGCACTATTTGAGCGTATTGAAATCGGCAAATCCTATTATTTTGAGGGGGCTTATTATCGTCTGAAAGACTATGGCGACCACATTTATGGCTTACAACGGGCAATTCCTGGTATGTGTGGTGAAAAAACAGCTTCCCCTAGCATCAAATTTTACTGGAAAAATGGTGTCTTGGACTATCAATTCTACGTTGATTTTGAAGCTAGTCCTATGATAATGAAGGCTTATAGTAGCACCGACCATGCTTTCTTTGAGCAGGCTTTTGAAAATCTTTTGCATGATTTTGAGGATATTCTAGAGAGCCAAGAAAACTCTGAGAAGTAGGTTTAAAGTATTATTGTCAATATTTTCAGTGAATCTAATAAAAAAGTTTTAGTTTATTTGCGAATCCATTGTGAAAGCCCTTAAACTAGGGCTTTTTTCTTTGTCAATCCTTGAGTGATTTCTTGTTTAAAGGTGGCTTTTGTGGTAAAATATGGAGATAAAGACTGTCGAAAGGAAAAAAGATGGCAAATATATTACGCAAAATCATTGAAAATGATAAAGGCGAAATTAAGAAACTAGAAAAAACTGCCAAGAAAGTCGAGAGCTATGCTGATGCAATGGCAGCTCTTTCAGATGAAGAACTTCAGGCAAAAACAGAAGAATTTAAAAAACGATATCAAAACGGAGAAAGCCTAGACCAACTCTTGCCAGAGGCATTTGCAGTTGTTCGTGAAGGGGCAAAACGTGTCCTTGGACTTTTCCCATATCGTGTGCAAATCATGGGTGGTATTGTTCTTCACCATGGTGATGTACCAGAGATGCGTACAGGGGAAGGGAAAACCCTGACTGCGACAATGCCTGTTTACCTAAATGCTATTTCAGGTGAAGGTGTGCACGTTATCACCGTTAACGAATACCTCTCAGAGCGTGATGCGACTGAAATGGGTGAGCTTTATAGTTGGCTTGGTTTGTCAGTAGGGATTAACCTTTCAGCCAAATCACCAGCTGAAAAACGTGAAGCTTATAACTGTGACATCACTTACTCAACCAACTCAGAGGTAGGTTTCGACTATCTTCGTGATAACATGGTTGTTCGTAAGGAAAACATGGTACAACGTCCATTGAACTATGCCTTGGTCGATGAGGTTGACTCAGTTCTTATCGACGAAGCTCGTACACCATTGATTGTATCAGGTCCTGTAAGTTCAGAAACTAATCAGTTATATCACCGTGCGGATGCCTTTGTTAAGACCTTGACAGAGGATGATTATGCCATTGATATTCCAACAAAAACGATTGGTTTGAATGACTCAGGTATTGACAAGGCTGAAGAATTCTTTAACTTGGACAACTTGTACGATATTGATAATGTTGCCTTGACTCACTATATTGACAACGCCCTTCGTGCCAACTACATCATGTTGCATGATATTGACTATGTGGTCAGTCCTGAGCAAGAAATTCTTATCGTTGACCAATTTACAGGTCGTACCATGGAAGGACGTCGTTTCTCAGATGGGCTCCACCAAGCCATTGAGGCAAAAGAAGGTGTGCCAGTTCAAGAAGAAACGAAGACATCTGCCTCAATCACTTACCAAAATATGTTCCGTATGTACAAGAAATTGTCAGGGATGACTGGTACTGGTAAAACTGAGGAAGATGAATTCCGTGAAATTTACAACATGCGAATTATTCCGATTCCAACTAACCGTCCAATTCAACGTATTGACCACGATGACCTTCTTTACCCTACCTTGGATGCTAAATTCCGCGCAGTGGTACAAGATGTTAAACGTCGTTATGAAAAGGGACAGCCAGTCCTTGTTGGTACGGTTGCCGTTGAAACATCTGACTTGATTTCTAAGATGTTGGTTGAAGCAGGTATTCCTCATGAAGTGCTTAATGCCAAGAACCACGAAAAAGAAGCGCATATTATCATGAATGCGGGTCAACGTGGTGCCGTTACGATTGCGACCAACATGGCCGGTCGTGGTACCGACATCAAACTTGGTGAAGGTGTTCTTGACCTTGGTGGACTCTGTGTCATTGGTACAGAGCGTCACGAAAGCCGTCGTATCGATAACCAGTTGCGTGGTCGTGCGGGACGTCAAGGGGACCCAGGGGAATCTCAATTCTACCTTTCACTTGAAGACGAATTGATGCGTCGTTTCGGTTCTGATCGTATCAAACAAGTCTTGGAACGTTTGAATGCTGATGATGAAGATATCGTTATCAAATCACGTATGTTGACACGCCAAGTGGAAGCGGCTCAAAAACGTGTCGAAGGAAATAACTACGATACTCGTAAACAAGTCCTTCAGTACGATGACGTTATGCGTGAACAACGTGAAATCATCTATGCTGAGCGTTATGATGTTATCACAGCAGAACGTGACCTTGAACCTGAGATTAAGGCTATGATTAAGCGTACGATTAACCGTACGGTAGATGGTCACAGCCGCAATGATCAAGAGGAAGCTCTTAAAGGTATCTTGAACTTTGCTCGTCAGGCCTTGGTTCCTGAGAATGCCATCTCACTTGAAGATTTACAAGAAGTGGGAGAGGTAACGAAACGTAGTGTTAATTATGACGCTATTAAAGTTTACTTGAATGAGTTAGCAGATGATGTTTATGCTCGTCAAATCAAGAAATTGCGTTCAGAGGAAGCTATCCGTGAATTCCAAAAAGTCTTGATTTTGATGGTTGTTGATAACAAGTGGACGGACCACATCGATGCTCTAGATCAATTACGTAATGCCGTTGGTTTGCGTGGTTATGCACAAAACAACCCAATCGTTGAGTATCAATCTGAAGGGTTCAAGATGTTCCAAGATATGATTGGGGCAATTGAATATGATGTGACACGTACAATGATGAAAGCACAAATTCATGAGCAATCTCGTGAAAATGTGAATGAACGTGTTTCGACAACAGCAACAGGCAATATCCAGGCCCACCAAGCAGATGCTAATGGTCAAGAAATTGACTTTAGTAAGGTTGGTCGTAATGACTTCTGTCCATGTGGCTCTGGTAAGAAATTTAAAAATTGTCACGGTCGTAAACAATTTTAGGAAAAAAATAGGTAATTATTATGGTTTTTAAAGCAGTAAGTGAAAAAATTGATTTTGATGCAGTTAAAGAATCAACTACATTAACAGGTGAAGCCCTTGCCAAGAAACAAGCTCGTGATAAAGAGCTTGAAGCAATCATCAAGGGTGAAGATGACCGTACGCTTTTGGTTATTGGTCCATGTTCATCTGATAATGAAGAAGCTGTTCTTGATTATGCTCACCGTTTGGCTAAACTTCAAGAAGAAGTTAAAGATAAAGTCTTTATGGTTATGCGTGTCTATACAGCTAAACCTCGTACAAATGGTGATGGCTATAAAGGACTTGTACACCAACCTGATGCTGAAGGGAAACCAAACCTAATTAACGGTATCAAGGCTGTGCGTAACCTTCACTACCGTGTTATCACTGAAACTGGTATCACAACTGCTGACGAAATGCTTTACCCAGAAAATCTTCCTTTGGTAGATGACCTTGTGTCATACATTGCCGTTGGTGCACGTTCTGTAGAAGACCAACAACACCGTTTTGTTGCGTCAGGTATTGATGTTCCAACTGGTATGAAGAATCCAACATCAGGGAACCTTAACGTGATGTTTAACGGTATCTACGCCGCACAAAACAAACAAAACTTCCTCTTTAACGGTGAAGAAGTTGAAACTCCAGGGAACCCATTGGCACACGTTATTCTTCGTGGTTCAACGAATGAATATGGTAAAAACGTACCTAACTTCTACTATGATGATGTGCTTGAAACAATTGAACACTATGAACAAATGGGCCTTGAGAATCCATTCATCGTTATTGATACAAACCATGATAACTCAGGTAAACGTTACTTGGAACAAATCCGTATCGTTCGCCAAACCTTGATTAACCGTGACTGGAATGAAAAAATCAACAAAGTTGCACGTGGTTTCATGATTGAATCTTACCTTGAAGATGGTCGTCAAGATGCACCAGATGTCTATGGTAAATCAATCACTGACCCATGTCTTGGTTGGGATAAGACAGAAGAATTGATTCGTGAAATCCACGATACTTTGTCAAAATAATAAGGTAACAGAAACCATATATGGGGAGTGAACCGTTTGGATGACCAAGCGGTTCGCTCTCTTTTCACAAAGAGAGGGAAATAAATGGGAATTCATCAAAATAGTCCGCTGATTGATGTAGCGGAAGTAAGGAAATTACACGCTCTTACGGGAGACGCTTTAGTAACTAAACAAGCTAATGATGAGGCTTTGGCAAAAATCATCAAGGGTGAGGACAAACGTCTTCTCTTGGTTATTGGTCCATGTTCATCCGACAATGAAGAAGCGGTCCTTGATTATGCTCACCGTTTGGCCAAACTTCAGGAAGAAGTGAAAGATAAAATCTTTATTGTTATGCGTGTTTATACAGCCAAACCACGTACTAATGGAGATGGTTATAAGGGGCTTATCCACCAACCAGACGCAGAGGGTGATGTAGACCTTCTTGCTGGAGTTAAGGCGGTTCGCCATCTTCAGTCACGTATTATTACTGAAACAGGCCTTCCAATCGCTGATGAGATGCTTTATCCGTCAAATCTTTCCTTCTTTGATGACCTGCTTAGCTACCACGCTGTTGGAGCACGTTCGGTTGAGGACCAAGAGCACCGCTTTGTAGCTTCAGGTATTGATGTGCCAATTGGTTTGAAGAACCCAACGTCAGGAAATTTGAATGTCATGTTTAATGGTATCTATGCTGCGCAGAACCAACAGCATTTCCTTTACAATGGCGCTGAAGTTAAAACAGATGGTAACCCACTCGCTCACGCTATCTTGCGTGGTGCCAACAATGAAAATGGACAGAACATTGTCAACTACCATTACGAAGACTTGGTTAAGGCTTTGGACAAGTATAGTGCATTTAATTTGGAAAACCCATTTATTCTTGTTGATACAAACCATGATAACTCAGGTAAAAACTTCATGGAACAAGTTCGTATTGTGCGTGAAGTCCTTCTTAACCGTGAGTGGGATGAACGTATCGCGGATACCGTGCGTGGCTTTATGATTGAGTCTTACCTTGAGGATGGTCGTCAAGACACACCTGAAGTTTATGGTAAATCAATTACAGATCCATGTCTTGGTTGGGATAAGACAGATAGCCTTATTCGTGAAATCCACAATCGACTTTCGTTATAATTATGATTTTTGGACATGGTATAGACTTGCAGGAAATTTCAGCTGTAAAAAAGGCTTATGACCGCAATCCACGCTTTGCAAAAAAGGTATTGACACCAAAAGAGTGGGAGCGTTTTGAATCCCTTTCTGGTAATCGTCAGATGTCCTATTTAGCAGGGCGCTGGGCCGGTAAGGAAGCATTTTCAAAGGCTTGGGGTACTGGTATTGGAGCAGTCGGCTTTAAGGATATTGAAATATTGACCAATGACAAGGGAGCTCCAGTGGTGACCCAATCACCTTTTGAAGGCAAGGTTTTTATCTCGATTTCCCATAGCGGTGATTTTGTTCAGGCAAGTGTCATTTTAGAAAAAAACTAAGAGATAGATGTTGGAAGAGGATAGCTTATGATTTCAAGTTTACATCGACCAACCTTGGCAAAGGTTGATCTATCAGCAATTTCAGAAAATATTGAACAAGTGGTTAGTCACATCCCTAAACAGGTAAAGACTTTTGCAGTTGTTAAGGCCAATGCTTATGGTCATGGCACTGTCGAAGTGGCCAAGCATGTATCTAAGCAGGTGGATGGTTTTTGTGTTTCCAACCTAGACGAGGCGCTTGAACTTCGTCAAGCTGGCTTGGAACAACCGATACTTATTTTAGGAGTAGTCTTGCCAGACGAGGTTCCTTTGGCTATTCAAGAAAACATCACGCTGACGATAGCTTCCCTTGAGTGGTTGGAAATGACTAAGAATCAAGGGCTTGATTTGACTGGTTTAACCTGTCATATTAAGGTTGATTCAGGTATGGGCCGTATTGGGGTGCGTAGCCTAGAGGACGCAGATAACTTGATTGCTGGTCTGAAATCACTTGGTGCGGATGTCGAAGGTATTTTTACTCATTTTGCAACGGCTGATGAGGCAGATGATAGTAAATTCAAGCGTCAATTGGCCTTCTTCACGGATTTGGTTAATAACTTGGTGGACCGTCCTCGCTTGGTACACGCTAGCAACTCTGCGACAAGCATCTGGCATGCAGAAACAGTCTTTAATGCGGTGCGTCTGGGTGTCGTCATCTATGGTCTCAATCCTAGTGGCAGTGCTTTAGACCTTCCATATAGGATTCGTCCTGCTTTAAGTTTGGAGACTGCACTTGTTCATGTTAAGGTCCTGCCAGCAGGTCAAGATGTGGGTTATGGTGCAACCTATACGACGACAGCTGATGAGGTTATTGGAACCATTCCGATTGGCTATGCGGATGGTTGGACCAGGGATTTACAAGGTTTCCACGTTATTGTGGATGGACAGCTTTGTCCTATTGTTGGGCGTGTGTCTATGGACCAGATTACCGTTCGTCTTCCTAAGGTTTATCCCCTAGGAACTCCTGTCACTCTTATGGGTGAAAATGGGGGAGCAAGTATTACTGCGACAGAGGTGGCTGAAAAACGTGGTACTATCAACTATGAAGTTCTTTGTTTACTTAGTGACCGTGTACCTCGTAGCTATGATTAATATCAATAAAAAGAGAAATCCAGTTTGATGCTGGATTTTTTGGTTTTAGTGAAGACCATTTTCATGTGTTATAATAGCTGATAAGGCTTCCTTTTTCACGGGAAGAAGAACACGATAGAAATGATAGAGGATATGATTCAACTAGATTCACCAATTGCGGATTTGAAAGGCTTTGGGCCTAAGTCCGCTGAAAAATTTATCAAATTAGATTTACACACGGTTGGGGACCTCTTGCTTTATTTTCCTTTCCGATATGAGGATTTTAAGAGTAAGTCTATCTTTGAACTGATGGATGGCGAAAAGGCTGTTATTACGGGAACAGTGGTGACGCCTGCCAATGTGCAGTATTATGGCTTTAAACGGAATCGTCTGAGTTTTAAAATCAAGCAAGGAGAGGCTGTGATTGCCATTAGTTTCTTCAACCAGCCTTATCTTGTGGACAAGATTGAGATGGGGGCAGAAGTGGCTATTTTTGGCAAATGGGACCAGAAGAAGTCTGCTGTGACTGGTATGAAAGTTCTGGCTCAAGTTGAGGACGATATGCAACCAGTCTACCATGTGGCCCAGGGTGTTAGTCAGGCCCAACTGATAAAGGCCATAAAGGCAGCTTTTGATAGTGGGGCCCTTAATTTGTTGGAGGAAAATCTCCCTCAGGTGCTGCTGGACAAGTACCGTCTCATGGGACGTCAAGAGGCTGTGCGTGCCTTGCATTTTCCGAAAGGTTTGGCTGAATATAAGCAGGCTCTACGTAGGACCAAGTTTGAGGAGCTCTTTTATTTCCAGATGAATTTACAGGTGCTGAAGGCTGAAAATAAGTCCGAAACCAATGGTCTAGCAATTGCTTACGATAAAGCCAAAATCAAAGCCAAAATTGCAGCATTACCATTCCCCTTAACAGAGGCCCAACAGCGTAGTTTATCGGAAATCCTAGCTGATATGAAATCTGGGGCTCATATGAACCGTCTCTTGCAAGGAGATGTGGGCTCAGGGAAAACAGTTATCGCTAGCTTGGCTATGTATGGGGCTTATACGGCAGGATTTCAGTCTGCCCTCATGGTACCGACGGAAATCTTAGCAGAGCAGCATTATCAGAGTTTACAGGGCCTTTTTCCTGAGTTAGAGGTAGTGCTCCTAACTTCTGGAATGAAGGCCGCGGATAAGAAAGTAGCCCTTTCCAAAATCGAGTCTGGGGAGGCTCAGATGATTGTGGGAACCCACTCGTTGATTCAAGATGCAGTGACTTATCATAGTCTTGGGCTAGTCATTACTGATGAACAGCACCGATTTGGAGTTAATCAACGTCGTATTTTCCGTGAGAAGGGTGACAATCCTGATGTCCTCATGATGACGGCAACACCTATTCCTAGGACCTTGGCAATCACTGCCTTTGGGGAGATGGATGTATCTATCATTGACCAGATGCCGGCTGGGCGTAAGCCCATTATTACCCGTTGGGTCAAACATGAGCAGTTAGATACCGTACTGACTTGGATTAAGGGTGAGTTGGAAAAAGATGCTCAGGTCTATTTTATTTCTCCTCTGATTGAAGAGTCTGAGGCTCTTGATTTGAAAAATGCGGTGGCTCTTCATCAGGAACTCACAGAGTTCTTTGGGGATTCAGCTACAGTAGCTCTGATGCACGGTCGTATGAAAAATGATGAAAAAGACCAAATTATGCAAGATTTCAAGGACAGAAAATCTCAGATTTTAGTATCAACCACAGTTATCGAAGTAGGTGTTAACGTGCCAAATGCTACAGTTATGGTCATTATGGATGCGGATCGTTTTGGACTTAGCCAGCTTCACCAGCTTCGAGGGCGTGTAGGTCGTGGCGATAAGCAGTCCTACTGTGTTTTGGTGGCTAATCCTAAGAATGATACCGGGAAAAAACGCATGCAGGCCATGTGTGAGACTACAGATGGTTTTGTTCTAGCCGAAGAGGACCTTAAAATGCGTGGTTCAGGAGAAATCTTTGGAACACGTCAGTCAGGAATTCCTGAATTTCAAGTGGCTGATATTGTGGAAGACTACAATATCTTAGAGGAAGCCAGACGGGTGGCTAGCCAAATTGTATCTGACCCTAACTGGCGTGAGAATCCTGATTGGCAGGTGCTAGGAGCTCATTTGAGAAGCCAAGGCGAGTTTGATTAAGGAGGAAAACCATGAAAAAGAAACGGTTAAAAATTCGATTTTTCTTATGATGTTAGGTCTTATATTTTATTTTTTCGCCTTCATCTTGATTTGGTTTATTACCGAATTGACAAAGCTGATAGAAGGAAAGACAGACTTTCATACCCTATATCTTTATTCACTTCTTATCTCTCTAGCTTGTTCGGTATTACTGATTATGTACGTCGCGGGTCTTATAGCTCAACTGATTATCCATATACAGCATCAAAAGGAAAGAACGCTTTTACCAGTCTGGTGCATGCTTACAGCTGTACTGATGCTTGTGCCACTTTTCGAAGATTTTAGTATCTTAGGCTCGGCCTGGAATTTTAAAGGGTATTTTCTTTCCATAGTTGCCTACATTGCCTATCTCTTTACAAAGCTACCCAAGGTTATTGAAAGTTACCGCTATCATGCGACAATTCGCTATGCCGTTTGGGTCGCTCTGGTCTTGGGAATTATTTTATCCATGCTTTAGACAGAAAAACTCTCAGTAAACTCACTGATAGTTTTAAGTTTCCTTCAAGCTTATTACAAGCTTTCTTTAAGTTAGGCAACCTATAATAAAACCATCAAAACGAGATAGGTTTTGATAATAAAACGTTTTGGCTAGGCCAAACCATTCCTAAAAAGGAGGAAATAACAATGACTGTAAAAATTAAAGTAACCTACAACCCAAATTTCCAAAAGGATCCTCAAGACTTTAAGGTTTATCAAAACTAGTATTGATGCTAGGAAGAGGCTAAATTTACCCATATTCTACAACTTTCATCCCTCATTTTCCAAAATCCCTTTTTCCTTTTTTTCATAACGTAGAATCCCTCTTCTTAAAATTATAAAAAGTCTAGACGGAAGCATGACCAGTCTAGGCGATTAAAATAAGTAAGCTAACCAGTTGAGATTTTCTTGACTGGTTTTTATTTTTTTGATTTTTAGATAAAAAATATCGAAAAACGATAAAAATGTGTTGACAAGGAGAAATAAAGGGTGTAATATATAATTATCGAAAAACGATAATAACTTTTCGATAAAGATAATCTTATTCGCGAAAAAGAGAAATTATATACTAAAACTATTTAACAAAGGAAAAACTTATCATGAAAACACTTAAACCAATCATCAACGTTCTTCTTACTCTTCTTATGGCAATCTACGGTCTTGCAATGCTTGCTTTACTTATTCTTCCTTTTGTGAATGTGGCCAATCTTTTCCCAGGTGCAGAGGTTCAATACCTTTCTGGTTGGGGTTACTGGCTGGTCGCAGAGCTGCAATTTGCCTTCTATCTTGCCTTGATTTGGCTCCTTCGTAAAGAGCTTAAAGACTTTACTTGGAAGGCACTTTGGACAGAAGATTTCTCTCTTTTCTTGAAAAAGGCTGCCCTTCTAACCTTTGTGCCATCAGCCTTGAATATCTTCTTGCAGTTGGGAACGACAAATCACCTAGTAATGGACTTCAGCACATCAGTTTGGCTCTTCTTGGTCTCTCTAGCTTGTGATGCTATCCGTCTTCGTAAGGGACAAACAGCTGTCAAATAATTGAATGTATCTTAGTTGAAAAGTAATAAAATCTTATCTATAAACTAGTATTTTATATTGATATTCGATATAATTGATACTGTTAATAGTTAGCTAATGATTTAGAATGAGGTCAAGGCCTCCTAGAGGCACCTTGGCTTTTTCTAGTCTATGCTCAAAGAAATCAAATGAATTTACAATCGAGGTAACACATGACAACTATCTTATTTTATTTTTTAATCATCCTAGCCTTGGCTGGCTCTAGTTATTATGGTTGGAGATCTGCCAAAAGTGCTAAAAATCGTCAGGAGACACAAGAACAAAAACGTCTGCGTAGTGTTCTCCTGTTCGTTAATGTCCTCCTTTTTGCGGGCTTTTTAAGTCTTGTTATTACCATTCTTAATGATGCCTTTATCTTGAGCGGTCATGAAGGACTCTTACAACAAGGTTTGCGTATGCTTCTCGGCTCAGGAGTTACTGTAAAAAGCAACGGCTCTAGTTTGACGATTTTTACAGCAACCATTGATTTCCTTCGTATGGTAGTCAACATAGGATTCTTGTTGTGTCTACGTGCCTTTTTGATTAATCTTTATCGTTCTGATATTTTCATTGCTAAAAATGCTAAGTTGGTTCGTTGGTCAGCGCATTTGCTAGTTCTTGGGGCTTTTATCAATAATGGTATCTTTACATTTGGAACAGGCAGCCATAGTTATAGTTTCTTTAACATCAGTTATTTGCTAGTTAGTTTTGTCCTCTATGCTGTTGCTATGATTTTGACCAAGGCTAATGCCATTGCTGAGGAAAATGAGTACACGATTTAGGAGGGGCTTATGATTATTGTCAATTTGGACGTTGAACTTGCCAAGAAGAAGATGCGCTCGGGTGAGCTTGCAGAACGGATTGGTATTACCCCAGCCAATCTCTCGGTTCTTAAGACAGGCAAGGCCAAGGCAATCCGTTTTACAACACTGGACGCTATTTGTAAGGAGTTGAATTGTCAACCAGGAGATATTCTTGAATATAGACCAGACGAAGAAAACTAAAAGCCTGAAGCAGTTCAGTCACCTTTCTCGTGACGATGCTTCAAGCTTTTTTTATTTTTTCTTTAGCCATGCGACCAGGGCTAGACTGGCTAGCACGGTGCCACAGACCATGGCGATATGTGTTTTTGAGACTGTCAGCTCATAGTGGAAATCTTTGTTTTCCAATTTATCGGTTGCTTCAATGCTAAGTTTCATGTCTTACCCCTCGATATAGTCTTTCAATTCTTGGCCTTCAAGTCCTGCACTAAGTGCGATGAGGAGTTTGAGGCGGGCTTTTGGTGCATTGAGTTCTTTGACAAACATAACGCCTGCTTCTTGGAGTTTAACGCCACCTCCTTCGTAGGCATAGACTGGTTCGGCGATACCGTTAAAGCAACGGGAAACGAGTACAACGGGAACTCCCTTGTCCATAAGTGACGTAATTTCTCTTGCAGCTAGTGGTGGGAGGTTTCCAGCACCTAGGGCCTCGATAACCACGCCGTCAATCTTTTCAGGGTCTAGGAGACTGATGATTCCATCTCCGATACCCATCCCAGCATAGGCCTTGATGATTGGGACTGTTCCTGTGATTTGTTCCAAATCAAAGCGAACCCGAGGCTCAGCAGTTTTGAACCAGAGGATGTCATGCTTCATGATGATTCCTAGTGGACCATGAGTTGGTGTGTGGAAGGTTGCCACGTTTGTGGTATGGGTCTTAGTCACATACTTGGCTGCATGGATTTCATCATTCATCACGACCAGGATTCCTTTGTCAGCGGCCTTGTCGTCGCTAGCAACGCGTAGAGCTGAGAGATAGTTATAGACTCCGTCGCTACCTAGTTCGTTCGACGAACGCATGGCACCAGTTAAAACGATTGGAATTTCAGGAACGGCCATGGTGTCTAGGAAGTAGGCTGTCTCTTCCAGAGTATCTGTCCCATGAGTGATGACCACCCCATCATATTGCCCAGCTGTTTCCTTGATTTTTTTGTAAATATCCAGCATGTGGTAGGGTGTGATATGTGGGCTAGGGATATTAAGAAAATCGAGAACGGTTAGTTCTAAATTGTCTAAATCAAGTCCCACATGGTTCATGGGATTATCATCGTTTTGACTGACCTTGCCATCATTATCTGCTGACATGGAAATTGTTCCTCCAGTGTGAAGGACTAGGATTTTTTTTTCATTTATATTACTCACCATTATATTATATGTTATAATTTATTTTAGCATAATATGTTAGAAGGAGGGGAGTTCTGTGGCCATTAAAGCAGTCTTTTTTGATATTGATGGGACTTTTCTAAATGACCGAAAACGTGTGTCAAGTTCAACCCAAAAAGCTATCAGTCAAATGAAGGAAGATGGTATCTTGGTTGGTTTGGCAACAGGTCGTGGTCCAGGATTTGTTCAGCCTTTCATGGACAATCTGGGTCTGGATTTTGCAGTCACTTATAATGGTCAATATATTTTGACTCATGACAAGGTCCTGTATCAAAATCAGCTCCCTAAATCAACAGTCTACAACTTGATTCGCTATGCCACCAAGCACCGTAGAGAGATTTCTCTAGGGACTAGCACAGGTCTTGTTGGTTCCAATATTATTAGTATGGGAACGAGTAAGTTTGGACAAATCGTCAGCCGTATTGTCCCTAAGTCCTGGGCTAAGCTGGTGGAACGTAGTTTCAAGTCTTTGATTCGTCGTTTCAAGCCACAAAGTATTGAGACTCTTAAGACTATCATGCGTGAGCCTATTTATCAGGTGGTTATGGTAGCGACGGTGGGGGAAACAGAAGATATTGAAGAAAAGTTTCCTCATGTGAAGATTACCCGTTCAAGCCCTTATTCAGCCGATATTATTTCAGCGGACCAATCTAAGTTGAAAGGTATCGCTCATCTAGGTGAGGTTTTTGGTTTCGAACTCAGTGAGGTTATGGCCTTCGGAGATTCGGAAAATGACCTAGAAATGCTGTCTGGTGTCGGCATTGGTGTTGCCATGGGTAATGGTGAAGACGAACTGAAAGACCAGGCTACCCATGTCACTGATACTAATAACCAGAATGGGATTGCCAAAGCCTTGTCACACTACGGTTTGATTCATTTTGAGACAGAAAATTCATTTACCAGTGATGATGACAACTTCAACAAGGTTAAGGATTTCCACCATTTGATGGATGGCTCAACTAACGACATGCCTCGTGTTTACGGTATTGAGGAAGCTAGTCACCGTGCGGACTTCAAGTTGGAAGAAATCGTCGAATTTCTTTATGCTTCATCAGGTGGGGACAAGCGTGTCTTTGGTCAGGCTGTTCTGGATTTGCATGCTGCTCTTGATAAGGCGGCCCTCAAAGTTAGTTCTAAAGAGCACTCAGAGTCAACGATGGTTGGTCAGGTGGATGCTTTGACTGACTTGCTTTACTTGACCTATGGTTCATTTGTTCTTATGGGGGTGGATCCTAAACCTTTCTTTGATACGGTTCATGAGGCTAATATGGGGAAAATTTTCCCCGATGGCAAGGCTCACTTTGATCCCGTGACCCACAAAATTCTTAAACCAAGTGACTGGGAAGAGCGATTTGCACCAGAACCACACATTAAACGAGAGCTGGATCGTCAGATTCAAAAATCTCTACAAAGAAACAGATAAGAAGATATAAAGGTTTGGACAGCTTGCTCCGAACCTTTTTCTAATAAAAATGACATTTATTAATGGCTTTATTTGTGATAAAATGAAGTCATTCTATGTATTTTTAAGGAGATTGTTATGACTAAAGCAGATTGGTTAGATTTTTTTGAAGCCATCAATGGTCGTTCAGCGACTGAAGAAGAAATTGCAGCAGCACTTGCAGCTGGTGAATTCCAAGATGACGCACCAGCAGTAGAAACTGCTCCAACACAAGAAGCGCCAGCGCCAGCGCAACCACAACCGACTTTCGCGAGTGCCCAAGAAGCGCAACCACAGCCAACTTTCGC
>NZ_KV831731.1:0-30793 GCF_001837205.1 Streptococcus sp. HMSC064D12 | reverse complement strand
TTGCGCTATTTTTAATGTTTTTTTCAAATAAAAATGAGATATAACTAACTATCAAAGTTTTTTTCAAGGCGAAAGCGCTCTTTTATGGTAAAATCACTATAGATTAGTATCTTCTGGATACTCTACAATGAAGAAAAAAGGAAACATCATATGTCTATTGGAATTGATAAGATTGGTTTTGCGACCAGTCAATATGTTCTAAACATGGCTGATCTCGCTCTTGCCCGTGGGGCGGAGCCTGAAAAATTCAGCAAGGGGCTGATGCTTGATGCAACCAGTATTACGCCGATTACAGAAGATATCGTGACGCTTGCCTCTGATGCGGCGGCTGATATTTTAAATGACGACGACAAAAATGCTATCGATATGGTCATCGTAGCTACTGAGTCTTCCATTGACCAGTCTAAGGCTGCTGCTGTCTATGTCCACAGTCTTTTAGGTATTCAGCCTTTTGCTCGTTCGTTTGAAATGAAGGAAGCTTGTTACGCTGCAACTGCTGGACTTAACTATGCTAAATTGCACGTGGCAGCCCACCCAGATAGCAAGGTTCTGGTTATCGCTAGTGATATTGCCCGCTATGGTGTGGAATCTTCTGGTGAGTCAACTCAGGGAGCTGGTGCTGTAGCTATGCTAGTCAGTCAGAATCCACGTATTTTGGAACTTGCTGATGATAATGTGGCACAAACTCGTGATGTCATGGACTTCTGGCGTCCAAACTACAGTTCAACCCCTTATGTTCAAGGCATCTATTCAACCAAGCAGTACCTTGACAGTTTGAAGACAACTTGGGCAGCTTATCAAGAACGCCATCAGGCTGACTTTGCTGATTTTGCCGCTTTTTGTCTCCATCTTCCTTATCCTAAGCTAGCTCTTAAGGGACTTAACAAGATTATTCCAAAAGATTTGAATCCAGAGAACAAAGAGCGTCTGACAAACAACTTCGATGCTTCAATTACCTATAGTCGTCAAATTGGAAATATCTATACAGGGTCACTCTATCTTGGACTTCTTTCTTTGCTTGAACAGTCGCAAGACCTTAAAGCCGGAGATAAGATTGGCTTCTTCTCTTACGGTTCTGGAGCTGTCTCTGAAATTTTCTCAGGACGTCTGGTTGAAGGTTACAAAGACCTGCTTCGTTCGGACCGCCTAGATACCTTTGCCAAACGTCAACAATTAAGCGTTGCTGATTATGAAAAACTTTTCTATGAAGAGACTCAGTTGGATGACACTGGTTCTACTCAATTCGCTGATTACCAAACCGGAGCTTTCCGTTTAGCTGAAATCTCTGAACACCAACGTATCTATAAAGGAAATTAATATGACAAAACTCTCTTGGACTGGTTTTTCCAAGAAGACACCGCAAGAACGTAAGGAGCATTTGAAAAAGAATGCTCTTTTGTCTCAGGAAAATCAAGATCTTCTGGATAAGGACCAACAACTTACCCTTGAAACAGCCAATCAAATGGCTGAAAATGTCATTGGTCGATTCACACTTCCCTTTGCCATTTGCCCAGATGTATTGGTAGATGGTGTGACTTATCAGGTTCCCATAGTTACCGAAGAACCTTCAGTTGTGGCTGCTGCTTCCTACGCTAGCAAGCTCATTAAGCGTTCTGGTGGTTTCACGACTACGATTCATGACCGTCAGATGATTGGCCAAGTTGCCCTCTTTGACGTTCCTGATAAGGATGATGCTTCAAGAAAAATTCAAGCAGCCAGTCAGGACCTTATAGAGATTGCCAAAGAGGCTCACCCTTCTATTGTTAAGCGTGGGGGTGGCCCTCGCAAGCTCTGGACTGAGACTAAAGGAGACTTCCTCATTGTCTATCTAGCCGTTGATACCCAAGAAGCCATGGGAGCCAATATGGTCAACACCATGATGGAAGCCCTGGTGCCAGAATTAGAAAACCTATCAGAAGGTCAAAGCCTTATGGCTATTCTCTCAAATCTAGCCACTGAGAGTCTTGTGACAGCGACTTGTCGTCTTAGCACACGCTTCCTCAGTCGTAATAAGGAAGAGGCACATGACTTAGCCAAGAAAATGGAGATGGCTAGCCAACTGGCTCAGGTGGACCCTTACCGAGCAGCTACCCATAACAAGGGAATTTTCAATGGTATCGATGCCCTAGTTATCGCGACCGGAAACGATTGGCGAGCAGTTGAGGCCGGTAGCCATGCCTATGCAAGCAAGGATGGTAGCTACCGTGGTCTGTCCACATGGACTTATGATCAGGAAGCTAAGGAACTTGTTGGAGAATTAACCCTCCCCATGCCAATAGCAACCCGTGGAGGTTCTATCGGACTTAACCCTAGTGCTTCTATCGCCCATGACTTGCTTAATCATCCAGATGCTAAAACACTAGCTAGTATCATCGTCTCTCTTGGTTTAGCACAAAATCTAGCTGCTCTGAAAGCTCTGACTTCAACAGGAATACAGGCAGGACATATGAAACTCCAAGCCAAATCCCTGGCCTTGTTAGCTGGGGCTAGTCCTGAAGAAATGCCTCAAGTTTTGGCTGAACTTCTCAAGGCCAAACATATGAACCAAGAAACTGCACAAGCAATTTTGGAGAAACTCAGAACCCCATAAGAAGTGATTCAAAAGCATAAAAAATCACTCTGCCTTATCACATAAAAAATAAAGATGTTGGAAATATTATCTCAACATCTTTTTCATATCTCACAAGTTCTGACTTGACTTGAATTTCTATAATGTTATAATCTAGTTATGAAAACTAGATAAAGAGGTTTTTATAATTTGACAACACAACAATACCCTCTCTGGGAAGAATTACCAGAGATTGAACTCTATTTGGATCAGGTTTTGCTCTATGTCAATCAGGTCACCCAAAGCACTCTGGGACCAAACGACAAGGGGTTAACCGCATCTATGGTCAATAATTATGTCAAACACGGCCATGTCGCAAAACCCATCAAGAAAAAATATAATGCTGCCCAGGTAGCTAGACTTATTGTTATCACTAGTCTAAAGACTGTCTTTGAGATTTCTGAGATTGCCAAAACCTTAGAAATCCTACGAACAGATGCTGAAAGCCAAAAGAGCTACTACAATGACTTTGTAGCCTGTATGAATGGTCAGTTTCCTCAAGAAGCTCCACAAGTCATACTCTCAGCCTGTCAGACGCTTCAATGCTACCGAGCTACCCATCAACTTTTGAACGACCTTGAAGGAGGAAATAATGTCTAATACTGCTACTTTTAATACTTCTCCCAACCTCAAACTCAGTAAAAAACTTAGCTTTGGTGAGGAAGTGGCAAACAGCGTGACACACGCCGTAGGAGCGGTGGCCATGCTGGTCTTACTGCCAATTACTGCCGTTCATGCCAACAACGGCTATGGTATGACTGCTGCTGTCGGGATGTCTGTTTTCGTTATCAGCCTATTCCTCATGTTTTTGAGCTCAGCCATCTACCATGCTATGGATTACAATTCACCCCACAAGATGGTTTTAAGAATTATTGACCACAGCATGATTTATATCGCCATTGCTGGAAGCTACACCCCTGTTGCCCTCTCATTGGTTGGCGGTTGGCTAGGCTATAGCATCATCATCCTTCAATGGGGAACAACCATTTTTGGTATTCTCTATAAAATTTTTGCTAAAAAAATCAATGAAAAATTCTCCCTCTTCCTCTATCTGATGATGGGATGGTTGGTTATCTTCATTATTCCAGCTATCGTCACCAAGACAGGGCCAGCCTTTTGGGGACTTATGCTTGCCGGAGGATTGTCATACACGGTCGGGGCAGCTTTTTACGCTAAGAAAAAACCATACTTCCACATGATTTGGCACCTCTTCATCATGCTGGCTTCGGCTCTGCAATATCTGGGTATCGTCTACTTCATGCTTCCTTAAGCTAATACTAGACTTCAAGGTGTTATGGTATAATAAGGCATACGGAGGTAAATCATATGAAAAAAGAACTCAGACGAGATCCAAACAACAAAATCATTGCCGGTGTTTGTTCTGGTATCGCTAAATATCTTGACATTGACCCTGTCATTATTCGCCTCATTTGGGCTGCAGCGATTTTCTTATTCGGAACAGGCTTTCTTTTCTACATCATTTGCTGGATTATTATCCCAGAAGAAAGCAAGTGGTAAGTTATAATTGAATATACAAAAAAGGTTTGCCAATTGGTAAACCTTTTTTAGATTGAAGATAAAGTTTTTGGAATTTCTTTAGATAATATCGGACCTTAGATGAACTTGTCCAGTGGATGATTTCAGGAATCTAGGAAGCTCCACTATGTATTTCATATTAGCAAACAATAATCTTATTCTCGTGAAAGCAAGTCTTCATGGTCTCTAATCCACTTTTTTATTTGGTATAAAAGTGGTAAAAAATCTTTTCCTAAATCAGTTAAACCATAATAAACTGGAGAACCTGTACTAGCTTTTCCTTCACGACTAATGATATTAATTGACTCTAATTCACGAAGATTTTGAGCAAGAACTTTTCGAGATATAGTCTTCAACCTTCTTTCAAGTTCTGCAAAATGAAGTGTCTCATTTTCTAACGTTAAAATAATAAATATAGCCCATTTCCCTAACAAAGGTTGAGCAAGCTTGCGTAAATAGATTTCGTTTTCCATGTTACCTCTAGGTACCTTCTTTTTCTCATTATTAAAGTCTGTTACTATTGTACTACATTCGAAAGGAGCAAAGCATGGTATTTTTTGAAACAAGAGAATTCGAATTTGAAACACGACGTGTCATGTGGTACTGCCCAAAAGGTGGAAGTGACTTTGCCGAGGTTGAAAATATCTGTCAACAGATCACAGATGGTAACTACGAGTCTTGGTATCATGGCTGGAAAAATGGTGCTGAAAAACTATTAAAACGTAGTCCAAGATATTCCTCTAAAATTAGTCGAGGACATGCTTTTTTGCGAGCCAGTCGTTATTTCCAAGCCTCTGAATTTTTCCTTTCCCCTTTGGATAAAAGAAAAATAAACGTCTATCAATTATCAGTTAAATATTTTTATGAGGGACTAAATACGTTAGAAATTCCTTATCGTTTGGAAAACATTCCGTATGATGATATCTCTTTACGTTCTCTTTATTTCACTCATAAGACAAAAACATGCAAAGGAACACTCTTTATCTGTGGTGGTTTCGATGCCTTGTTAGAAGAACTTTATTTTACAAATGTTGTTGCAGGAATCGAAGAGGGGTATGATGTCATCATTTTTGAGGGACCCGGTCAATCCTCTGTCCTTAGAGAACATCATCTTCCATTTATTCCTAATTGGGAAAAGGTTTGCCAAGCCGTAATTAATTACTACGAAAATCAAGTTTCTAAACCTTTTATCGGAATCGGTCTATCCTTGGGCGGTTTGCTAATGGCTCGCGCACAAGGAAATAAAAATGACTTATTTGATAGTATTGTTTTATATAATTATTTCCCAAGTGTCCTAGAATCCTTCAAAGATAATATCCCTAGACTATTCCATCGTTTCATTGGTGATACAATGCTAAGTTTTGTTGAAAAGTTAGCTATGTTTTATATTCAAAGAAATAAGTTTTTAAATTGGCAGGTTGAACACGCAAAGTGGAATTTTGGAGAATCCTCACTATCTTCTTTAATTAATCGCTGTAAGGAATTTAAGGAAGTAACAATTACAGGCCCTGTTTTAGTACTTTTAGCTGCCAATGATATGTATTACGATAAACAACTAGGTTTTAAGTATTTTGAATCCATACCCTCGAAAGAGAAAAAGTTAATTATTTTTGATAAAGAAAACTACTCAAGCGACCTTCACTGTCAGAATGGTTCTGCTTTTGATAGTAATGACGAAATCTTTGAATGGTTAAGTGAAATAGAGTTACCTTAATTTATAGACATATGTAAACAAAAAAGTGATACGGACCTAAATTTCTTACCATTTAGGTCTGTATCACTTTCTTTTTTTATTTTCTCAAGCGGAAAATCAAATAGCTGACATTAACAAGGAGTAAAACACTCCAAAGAATGAGAAAGGGAATATTTCCTCGGACAGCATTGTGCCAAATACCTAGGGCGTATAAGGCCATAAAGACTAGTGAGCCTAGAACTGCTGTTCCTTTATTGTTTTGTGGTTGTTTAGACATATGAACCTCCTTTGATTGCTTGGTCTGATCCGGTTTAAAGCCATAAACCAGAGCGAGAAAAAGTCTGGCTTGGCGTTTGACATCATTTGCCAAAGACCTATGAGACTGGGCATAGATGCCTTTTGGATTGTAGAAAGATTTATCAAACTGTTCAGGCGCTTGCTGTCCCCAACGTTTTTTCAATTTGTTGGGTGAACGAAAGCCCCTAGTCATTCGATTACGAAAATCAGGGTCATGTGGTTGGACCGGCTCCACATCCAGTTGCCAGTGGCGTTTGAAATTACCATAGTTAAAACTGGCACCATTAACCACCCCACTCTCGGTCACCTGCTCCGCATCGACCTCATTGAGAAAGTTTCCCTGACTATCTAGAATAAACTCAATCCGATTATAGAGAAGAATTTTCAAATTAACACTTGGAATCCCATCAGGATAAACCGCCTTGCCATCACAGATAGAAATCTTTTGGTGCAAACGTCCCTGATCAAACATGGTGAAAGGTTTCCATCTTAGGTAGACAGCCAAAGCTTCTTTATCTGTCATCCCTGGCTTTTTATAATGCGTCCGCACATACTGGACCTGTTGACTAGAAATCAGGTAACGTAGCTGATGGATTTGTCGCTCTATAGAAACATCCTTAGACAAACTATCACCAGGAAAAGCCAGGTCTACCAATTTAACGACATCCTTCCAGAAGGAATCATGTGGTGCCAAGTCAGGATCAAAATAAGATAAAAGGTGTTGGGTTTCTTCAAGCTCTCCCGATAAATCCTCCGGCATCTCTATATAAGCTAGCAATAGCTTTAACACCTGCAATGGTTGGTAGTCCCTTCGCCAGTCCTTCCATAAGTTTCGAAAGGCTTTTGAACCAATGAGCATCACATTTCTCCTCAATAACATACGTAAATTTAATCAGTCGTCTCTTTGATGAACTCCTCTATCTTCTCGGCCACCTTTTTGGTCTGATAGTGATAAAGATAATGCGGAGAATCATAAAAAGTCACTTCAATATTTTTCTGGTCCTTTGCAAAGCTAGTCGCATAATGCCGCCAGTCCTCCTGGCTAAAACCAGTACCCTCACCATTAGAGACCATCAGTAAGGTTGGAATTTGTGAATCAAGGCTAGAAGTAACCTTTTTCGCATTTTCCTTAACAGACAGGCTCTCATTTAACATAGCCTTTGACAAAATTTGACGATAGGCTATCTGTTGATAGAGGCGGCGGTCACTACTACTGAGATTGTCATTAGGCACATATAAGCGACTCGGTAAATACCTTAATAGGCCTAATTGACTTCCCCAACGAGCCATACGTAAGATCTGAGGGTGCATTTTTAAATGAGCGTAACTTTCTGGTAGTGCCCAATCTAAACCAATGATAGCTTTCACTTCACTAGGGTATTTTTCCTGCCACAGAAGTGTCTCTAAGGAGGCCATGGAATGAGAAAGGATAATGTAAGGACCTGATACATGGGTCTTGGCTAGGGCTTGTCGTGTCTCTGAAAGAACCTCATAAACATCTCGGGACTTAGATGTGTCCTCACTGTAACCATAGCCAACCCTTTCAACAACGACTATCTTATACTGCTTCGAAAGCCCATCATACAAGTCTTTAAAATCTAGAATGGGAGAGGCCGTTCCAGCACCAGATAGAAAAACTAGAATTTGTGCCCCCTCCCCCTTTACAAAAATGCTCATGTCATGGCCATTGACAGACACCATTTGCCCCATAGGTTTGAGAGAAACCTTCTCTCTTTGCAAGGCCAATCTATGGTAAGTAAAGCTAGCCAGTAACAAGACTAGAACTGCTCCCAGCAGAAATAAAAGTCTTTTCCTAAAAACATGCATAGTTTATCCTACTAAAAAGTCAGCTAGCTTAGCTAACCGACTTTCTGATTTATTCGGCATCTGGGCGTGATTTGCGAGCAATATCAGCAAGGATATTTTCTACAAATTCTGACACAGCTTCAGTGTGTGTTTGTTTTTGTCCATAACGACGAACGTTAACAGTTCCGTCTTCCATTTCCTTATCACCAACAATCAATTGGTAAGGGATTTTTTGTGTTTGAGACGCACGAATCTTGTATTGCATTTTCTCGTTACGTTCATCCACTTCAACACGGATACCACGGTCACGAAGTTGTTTAGCAACTTCCCAAGCGTAATCTGTGTGGGCTTCATTTGAAACTGGGATAACAGTCACTTGTTGAGGTGCCAACCAAGTTGGGAAGGCTCCTTTATAGTTTTCAATAAGGATAGCTGTAAAGCGTTCCATTGTTGAGATAACACCACGGTGAATCATAACTGGACGGTGTTCTTCCCCATCAGCTCCGATGTATTTAAGGTCAAAGCGTTCTGGAAGCAAGAAGTCCAATTGGATAGTAGAAAGTGTTTCTTCATTACCAAGGGCAGTCTTCACTTGGATATCAAGTTTTGGACCGTAGAAGGCAGCTTCACCTTCTGCTTCAAAGTAGTCGAGTTCCATATCATCCATGGCTGATTTCAACATGCTTTGAGCATTTTCCCACATTTCGTCATTGTCAAAGTATTTGTGAGTATCTTTAGGGTCACGGTATGACAAACGGAAACGATAGTCAGTCAAGTTGAAATCTTCGTAAACGTCGATAATCAATTGAAGCGTACGTTGGAACTCATCTTTGATTTGTTCAGGTGTTACGAAAGTATGACCGTCATTAAGTGACATTTCACGCACACGTTGAAGTCCTGTAAGGGCACCAGATTTTTCATAACGGTGCATCATACCAATTTCAGCGATACGGATAGGCAATTCGCGGTAAGAGTGCACATGGTGTTTGTAAACTTCGATGTGGTGAGGACAGTTCATTGGACGAAGGACAAAGGCTTCACCATCTCCCATATCCATTGTTGGGAACATATCTTCACGGTAGTGATCCCAGTGACCTGAAGTTTTGTATAGCTCAACTGAGGCAATTGGTGGAGTGTATACGTGTTGGTAGCCTGCTGCTACTTCCTTGTCCACGATGTAGCGTTCCAAGACACGACGGATTGTCGCACCGTTTGGCAACCAGAATGGAAGACCTTGACCAACCTCTTGAGAAATCATGAACAAATCAAGTTCTTTACCAAGTTTACGGTGGTCACGTTCTTTAGCTTCTTCAAGACGTTTAAGGTAAGCCTTGAGATCTTTTTTATCGAACCAAGCTGTACCATAGATACGTTGCATCATAGCATTATCGCTATTTCCACGCCAGTAAGCACCTGCAACATTCAAAAGGTGGAAGACTTGGATACGACCAGTTGATGGCACGTGTGGGCCACGGCAAAGGTCAACATACTCACCTTGACGGTAGATAGTCAAACCACCTTCATCTTCTGAATGTTCTTCAATCAATTCCAATTTATATGGATCGTTTTTGAAGATTTCACGCGCTTCGTCTTTTGTCACTTCTTCACGGATTGATGGGAAGTTTTCCTTAACGATTTTCTTCATTTCTTCTTCGATACGAGAGAGGTCTTCGTTAGAAATTTGACCAGCTTCATTGTCAGTATCGTAGTAGAAACCATCTTCGATAGCTGGACCAACACCCAAATGAATATCTGGGAAAAGGCGACGAGCTGCTTGGGCAAACAAGTGAGCTGCTGAGTGACGCAAGATTGGAAGAGCATCTTCGTGATCAGGTGTCACGATTTCGATACTTCCATCTTCAGTGATAGCACGAGTTGTGTCAATCAATTTGCCGTTAAATTTACCAGCAAGAGCTTTCTTAGCCAAAGAGTTGCTGATAGATTGTGCAATTTCAAAAGTTGTAACGCCAGATTCGAATTCACGAACAGCGCCATCTGGGAAAGTAATGTTAATCATCGTATTCTCCTTTATTATTGTTAGCATGAATATTATCGAGGTGCTCTTGAAATCAGGAACAGAAACGTTTTACTATCTTAAATATAAAAAAGCGACATCCTCAAAAGGACGTCGCAACGTGGTTCCACCTTAGTTCATGTACGACAAAAAACGAGTCTGTCCTACACCTCTGATTGGCTCTAACGTAGCCACCGTTTTATGTTTGCATAAAAAGTTAATCGAGTAGTCCCAATCATGTCCTCTGCGTGATTTCCAGCACCACACGCTCTCTGAAAGATTTCCCATGACTGATATGTCTCTATGCGTTATTATAGCATGAAACTGTAATTTTTCAAGCTAATTATCTCTTTTATTAATCAATTCTAAGATTTTATCTGACTAGAAAAATCTGGTAGCTTTCCTAATCCAATAGTTTCGTGATATTTCTGATTTTCTTGACCTGTTTGGCTGATCCTTTGAGGATACGAACAGAGCCATTAACAGGCAAGGTAATAGCCTTAGTTGGCAAATAAGTTACCATACGCGTCAAGCGTTTCATGGTACTATCTTCACCATTCAAATCATTGTGGAAATCCTTAGAAATCGTAAGGTCCAGGTAATACTCATAGACACGTTTTCCGAAGTTTTCCGCAGAAATTTCATAAAGCTTATCGGCCCACTTAGTCTCGTCTTTTTCTGGCGTTGCAATGGCTGCTTCCAAAATGGCCCCGGCTAAATCATTATCATGATAATAAAGCGTTCCAAACATCTGGTCTGTAATCACATTATCCAAATAAGGATTTCCATGAGCAATAATCGGAGTACCGCTAGCCAAGGCTTCCAGATAGGTCAATCCTTGAGTCTCACTGGTTGATGCCGAAATAAAGAAATCAGCAGCCTTATAATAAAGTGCTGTCTCACTAGGCGCAATCATACCTGCAAAAACCACCTTGTCCTGAATACCAAGTTTTTTGGCCTGAGACTTAAGATCTGGTAGGTAAGGACCGTCACCAGCCACAACCAAACGCACCTTGTCGTCTTCCTCCAAAACAGAAGGGAGAGCAGCCAGCACAGCCTGGATGTTTTTCTCATAGGACACACGAGAGAGGCTCAACAACATGGTCTCATCAGAGGCGATACCAAGCTTAGTTCTCAAGTCCGCCACATCATCTTCAGTAATCTCTGGACGTTGGAATTTTTCAAGTTCAATCCCAGTTGGAATGACACGTTTTTCAGCTGCAACCTTGTACTTGAGCAAAAGATCATAAACAATCTCACTCGGACAGATGACTCCATCCAAATCGCTCATAAAGCCACGAACAATGTACTTAACCATACTTGGACGGATAACCATACCTTTGGCAATATAGCGGACATAGTCTTCATACTGAGTATGGTAGGTATGCACAACAGGAATCCTAAGTTCGCGTGCAATGGCAATCCCTAGCAGACCTAATGAAAACTCTGTCTGCGTATGAATAATATCAAGCTTATATTGTTTGGCAATCTCTAGTGCCTTGGAAAAGCCACGATAAGCTACACGGCGATCCTTAAAAGCAAAGAAAGGCACACTAGGAATACGGACAATCTGCCAGTCTTCATAGCGGTCAACATCTCTATCAGTCGTGGTAAAGATAAAGACTGTATGTCCCATTTTTTCCAACTGCGTCTTCAGCGTGCGAATACTGGTCGCAACACCTGATACCTGTGGAAAATAGGTATCTGTAAACAATCCGATACGCATTTAAATCTCCAATACTTCTTTGTAGGCTTCAACAAGCTTTTGGGCGACATCATCAATCGAGCGACTTTCTGCAACCTTATAGCCTTCTTCACGTTTGTCCACTTTACCATCGATAATATCTTGCAAGGCTACTACAAATTCGTCCACGTTGTGCCCAAATGAGGCCGATTTGTCATCAACCCAGCCTTCATAAACAGGAATATCACGTAAAACCACATGCTGGTGACTGGCAAAGGCTTCTAGCACCACAATTCCTTCAGTTTCCTCGTAAGATGGAAAAAAGAAAGCATTAGCACCACTCATAGCTCCCTGGAAGACGGCTCCCTTGAAATAACCTGGGAAGCTGACATTATCAGGATGCTTACCATTGACAATGTCTCGAATCTTCTTAGGAATTAGCCATTTGCTGATACTACCTAGCCAAATGAAACGAACATGAGGCATCTTTTCAGCAACCTTGACGAAATCTTCAATTCCCTTGCGTTGGAAATAAAGACCCGCACAAATAACCACTGGCTGTCCTTCCTTGATACCAAAGTAGTCTCGGAAAACTTCTTCCTTACGTGGATCCTTACCGTATTTTTTCAAATCAATCCCATTTGAAACAGCAATGATTGGTGTGGTAACTCCGTAAGACTGAATCAATTTTTGGGAATACTCAGATGGTGTAATCACGTAATCGGCCTTTTGATACATGTGGGCCAAATATTTCCCAAAAAGGGGGGCAAAAAGGTTAGAACCGATGAATGAATTCTCAAAGTCCTCACGTGTCGAATGACCATGCATGATGACCTTCTTGCCACGGCGTTTTGCAGCATGCAACAACATCAAGCTGCGTGGCCCATAAGTATTAATATGAACGACATCATAATCACCCAAGATGTCCGTTGTATAGGGAATCCCCGCCAAGTCCAAGGCATGCATCTGATGGTGGAGAGCCCGTCCGATTCCTGATTTTTCAAGAACCGATTTTCCTTCAAGATAAAGTAGAACTTTCATACTCTTCATTATAGCTTAATTTAGTAGAAATTTCATCTTGCAGTTGGCTTTATCTTGATTTCTCATTTAATGAGATAGGCGGCCAAATACTAAAAAAGATCGAGAATACTCGATCTTTTAGGTCATCATCTTAAACGTCTTTACGGCGACGATGGCTATATGCTACACCCATGACTGCTGCCACTTCTGTTGCCACACCAAGGGCAAGCAAGGCAGTATCGTTAGCTTGACCAGTCTCTGGAAGTTGAGGTCCTGATTTCTCAGAGGATTGAACTGGCTTAGCTGGTTTTGGAGTCACCGGTGGAGTAGGCGGAGTTGGTGGTGTTGGCGGAACCACTGGTGGTTTAGGTGGGACACTTGATGGTGTCGGTGGAGTTGGTGGTGTTGGCGGTGTAGGAGGTTTTGGAGGAATGTAACTATTGTTAAATTCTGTATCCAAAGGAAGGAGAACGGCTGCTACAAGCAGATTTCCCTTTTCACCTACAGTCTTAGTAACGGTCACCTGGAATTTAGCCACCATGTTATCATAAACCACGTCGGCTTCATTGCCCTTGACTTCTTCAACAGTGTAGTAGTAAACACCTGGTTTGTCGTAGACAATATTTCCAAAGCTAATGTTTCCTTGTGCATTATTAGTCACTGTTTGGATAACATTACCCTTGTCGTCCTTGAGGACGAAACTGAACTCACCATCTTTGAGGTTGCGACCTGTAAGAACCTTGGTCAATTCGAATTTAGCCTTGGCTGGTTGCACGTCTTTAACATAGTTATTGAAAACAGTGTCTTTTGGATTAGCGACTGTTGATACCAAAGCATCACCATCTCGTGTCACTGTAATCCAGACAGTTGCTTTCATACCATCATAGATGATATCTTCGTTAGTTCCCTTAACTTCTTCAACAGTGTAAGTGTAGGTTCCTGCCTTATCAAAGTGAAGTTCACTAAACGCAACACGACCATCAGCTGTATTACCAACTGTTTCAACAATATGACCGGCACTATCTTTGAGAACAAATTGGAACTCATTAGCAGTCAAAGTTTGGTTGACACCTGCCTTAGTCAATTCCTTACTGAACTGAATAGTGGCCTTAGCTGGAGTCACAAACTTGTTGTTAAAGATAGTGTCTTTAGGATTAACCACGGTTGAAACAAGAGCATCGCCATCACGTGTTACCGTGATAGAAACAGCAGCTTTCATGCTGTCATAAACAATTGAGTCATCCTTACCTGTAAGCTCTTCAACAGTGTAGTTGTAAGTACCTACCTTGTTAAAGGTTAACTCACTAAAGGCAACCTGACCATCAGCCGTATTACCAACAGTTTCAAGGACTTTTCCAAAACGGTCTTTGAGAACAAATTGGAATTGATCTGCTTTTAGATCTTGTTTAACGCCTGCCTTGGTCAATTCCTTACCAAATGCAATTTTGGCCTTGGCTGGTGTTACCAATTTATTGTTAAAGATAATGTCTTCTGGATAGGCAACCTTAGCAACCAATTTAACTTGGTTATCTACAGTTTCACGAACAACCTGAATGGTGATATTGGCTTCTAGTTTGTCATAGACCACATCTTCGTCATTACCTGGAACCTCTGTCACACGATAACGATAGATGCCTGGCTTACTGAGTGAGAGATCTGAAAAAACGATTTTACCCTTGGCATCATTAGTGGTTTCCCCTAACTCAACAGGATTGGCACTATCAGTCACATCAACCAATTTGAAGGTAAATTCTTTGTCCTTGAGGTTTCTGCCCGCCAAGTCCTTCTCAAGTTCAAGATTGAAATACGTTTGTTGTTCACCACCTGCATTTCCACGACCTCCAACTAAACGTACTTCATAATCATAATTTTTTGTCTCAGCATTCGTGTATAGGTTAACTTTATTCGTAGTATTATTCTGATTAGATGTTAGCTTTCCTAATCGTGTTTGATACCAAATATAAACCATACGGTCTAGCTGATTAAGATTAAGTTCGAATTTAGTATCGTCGTGAGAAAAACTCTTGATTAACTCCATAGCAGATCCCTTGTCAATCCAAGGATCTGCTGAATCAATATAGCGAAGCTGTAGAGATCCATCCACAAATTTTTGGTTATCAGACCAGGTATCAATCAATTGAAGGTTATTTAAAACACGCCTAGCATAATTAACACGCATCCCCCAATTAATCAAAGTAGGATCATTCTTATCTTGACTACCCCACTTAGAAATAATTTCATCTTCTGGGATAGGATTAGCTTTCCCAACTGTAACATCTATAACATGGCCATCAAAATCAAGGTGTAAATGTTCCCCACCTTCGAGAGCCTCTGAAAAGAGAGTATCTAACTCTAAATTCATAAATTTCCCGATAGGATAATCTTCAAAATAACGATTAAATGTGGTTTCAATTTTGTTTGTCTTGGGATCAACCTGAGCAATCCCTACAACTTCGTTATTAGGATTGTAAACATTAACACTATAACCCGTCCTAAACTGTAATGCACTTGGTATAGTAAGAATGACCTTATCACCTGAATTAATAGCTATATCATCAGGAAAAGGAATATTGTGATAAACAACCTTGTTAGTCGCGTACTTGTTATTACCATTTGGAAATTCCATTTCCACATCAGGATTTTGAATATGGATTTCAGTTCCTATCTTTGTCACCTTGACATCCGCTGAGACGGGATTGCTCGAGTTGGTAATCTTAAGTCCAAAATTATCAAAAGACGTTGTGCTACTATTCTTTGCTTCTGCAAGAGCACTAGCTTCACGTGTCTCATTAACGGCTACAGGTGTCTCACTGAGCCCCTCACTAGTCTTATCTTGTGATGTACTCGTTTGTTCAGAGCTTGCAACTGTTTGCTCTTGAACCGCAGCTTCACTAGTAACAGCAGTCACTGAAATAGCACTGATACTTTCTGCATGAACGGTAGGTTCAACTGTCGCTTCATGACTTGAGACACTAGTGCTTGTCCTTTGGCCCCCACCATCAGACTCGCTAGCTTCCTCAAGTACACTCGTCGCTGGTTGCCCTTTAGGCTCCTCAGCTTGCTCTGCTTTGGCGGTACTCACACCAAAAACTGCAAACGAAAGTAAGACCGATGCAACGCCCACCGTAAACTTACGAATGGAGAAACGTTGCCTCGAATCACCGAATCGGTTATTCATGATTCTATCCTCCCATTATTACAAATCTTAACATTTTTGTAACCCTTTTCATTTTGGATTATACACTATTTTCAGAATTTTGCAAGAAAATTATTTACCTATTTGGATGTTTTGTAAAGCTTTCTAAGATATCAATAGATAGTGAATTTTGTAAACCCTTATATTATAGTCTTTCTTTCGGGACCTCTCTTTTAATATTGTTTTTATTTCTCATTTTATTGCCATAATTTTAATTCAAGTTCCGTCTGAAAAATGCTAAAATTCAGATTTTCTCTTAGAAAAATGAGAAGATTATCTTATCTAAAAGCAGAAAAAAACTGCCATTCTTAAATGAATAGCAGTCTTATTTAAGTTAATTAGGAAAATGAGCATAAACACTCATTTAAAGTATTTTAGTCAAGCTCTTTGAGAAACTCTACTAGAATAGCAGCTGATTGTTTCCCCGCCTGAATAATGAATTCATCAAAGGTAATGTTAGCATCATGAGCCGCTGTATCACTCATGGCACGTACAACGATGAAAGGCTTTTTAACACTGTGTGCGGCTTGAGCAATAGCTGCTCCCTCCATCTCTACAGCCAAGACTTCTGGAAAATGCCCCTTAATAGCATCAATCTTGTCTTGACCCGCAATGAAGCTATCACCCGTAGCGATTAGCCCAATCTTAGAATCAATGGAAGCCTGAGCCAAGACCTTCTCGAAAGTCTCTACGAAGGTAGAGTCACTTTCAAAGTAGAGTGGCTGCATAGACATTTGCCCATAATCATAGCCAAAGGCTGTCAAATCAACATCGTGATAGGCTAATTTTGAAGCCACAACCACATCTCCAATTTTAAGTCCAGGTGCTACTGCTCCTGCAGAACCAGTGTTAATGAGGGCATCAACACCAAAATGGTCTGCCAAGACAGCCACAGACATGGCTGACATAACCTTACCAACACCTGATTGCACCAAAACGACGTCGTGTTTGCCTAAGCGTCCTGTGTAGTAGGTATTGCCAAGAACAGTTTCTTCAACCTTATTTTCCAATTGCTCCACTAGAAGCACTAACTCCTGCTCCATGGCAGCGATAATTCCGATTTTCATATAGTTCCTTTTCAGCTTGTAATCTTTCCTGAATCAGTAGCTAGGGCTATCTGACTCATAGACTTTTTAGAAATAAAAGACAGCAATGAAGAGAAGAATCAAGAGGACCACAACCCAAAAGAGGATGCGATTAAGCTTGTGTTGAAATTGATTGCGTTTAGCATTCTCAATTCGACGGCTCTTGTAGGCAGAAGGCTGGTAATCAGCCTCATAATCCTCATCGTAGAACTCTTGATCATAGTCCTCATAATAAGGATGTTCCTCTAAATCGATTTCCCCACGCTTGGCCTGCTCAATGATATCGTCGGTCAAAAGTGGTTTTCCCATAGCTTATTTTCCTCCGAAATGAAGTGCATAGTATTGGAGTGCAATGATGGTTTTGGCATCCTGGATAGCCCCTGAAGCTACAAGTTCCATACACTCCTCATAGGTCAATTCATAGAGTTCAAGGAACTCATCATCATCAAGTGGACGTGGATTTTCCACAGGTTTAAGGTTAGTCGCTACATAGAGCTTGATTCTCTCATTACAAAAGCCAATGGCTGTGTAAAATTCATAAATCAATTCGAGATCACCCTTATATTGAGTCTCCTCTTCAAGTTCACGCGCTGCTGCAGCCATTTCATCGCCAGCTTCACCGACTTCCAACTTACCCGCAGGAATCTCGTAAGAAACCGCCTCAATAGCCTTACGGTATTGTTTGACGATAATGATTTTTCCCTCTGGGGTAATCGCTAAAACGGCTACTGCTCCCTTGTGGAAGATGAGCTCACGACCAGCTGTCTTACCGTCTGGTAAGAGGACTTCGTCTACTGCAACTTCAAAAATATGTCCCTTAAATTTTGACTCACGTTTGAGTGTTTTTTCTTCAAAATCCATGAATTGACTCCTTTTACTTCTGACCTCATTCTAAGCTACCCCTACTCTACAAGAGAATCTAGCTCAGATAGCCTTAAGCTTACTTTTGTTGGCTTGGGTGGTGAGGTTTCTTAATGGCATAGCCTTCTTTATTGACCTGACGGCCACGTCCAATGGCTACGCTGTCAGCTGGCACATCATCTGTGATGGTTGAACCAGCCGCTGTGAGGGCGTTAGCCCCAATTTCAAGCGGTGCAATCAAGGTTGAATTGCTTCCGATAAAGACATTGTTGGCAATTTGTGTCTTGAACTTGTGTTGTCCATCATAGTTTACAGTAATTGTTCCGGCACCAAAGTTAACGTCAGAACCAACTTCCGCATTACCAATGTAGGTCAAGTGACCAGCTTTGGTATTTTCACCGATAGTAGACCCCTTAACCTCAACGAAATTACCGATATGAACCTCTTTTTTGAGGGTTGAATCTGGACGAACATGGGCAAATGGACCAACGGTAACACCTTCTTCAACCACTGAGTGTTCAATCATAGAGTTAGTGATAACCGTTTTGGCACCGATAGTTGAATCAACAATATAAGTACCATTAGTAAGCACTGACTCTGCACCAATCTTAGTTTTGCCTTTAAGGGTTACATTAGCCTCAACCACAACATCTGGCTCAATTTCCACATCAACGTCGATATAAGTAGCCTTTGGATTTTGGAAAGTAACACCATTGACCATGTGAGCTTTGTTGATACGACGACGCATAACATCTTCTGCTGTAGCTAGGGCAACACGGTCATTAACTCCAAGACTTTCTTCAAAGTCACGAAGAGTAAAGGCACCTACTTTTTCACCATTCTCACGGAAAATAGAAATAACATCAGTCAAATAGTATTCCCCTTGAGCGTTGTTAGTGTTGATATTTTTAAGTGCTTCAAAGAGACGTTTATTGTCAAAAACGTAAGTCCCTGTATTGATTTCTTTGACCTGTTGTTCAAACTCGTTGGCATCTTTTTGCTCAACAATCTTAGTCACTTCACCATTTTCGTTACGGATGATACGACCATAACCAAATGGATTGTCCGCAGTTGCAGTCAAGATAGTGGCAACATTTTTGTGATTAACGTGGAAATCAATAAGGTTTTTAAGACTTTCACCAGTAATCAAAGGCGTGTCACCAGCAATAACAAGCGTTTGACCTTCAAGTCCAGCCAACTCATCTTCAGCCATCATTACTGCGTGACCAGTCCCCAACTGCTCAGTTTGCATAGTGAAGGCAGATTGACCATCCAAAACCTCACGAACAAGTTCAGCCTTGTGACCAATAACAGTAACGTTTTTAGCTGGATCAATGGCTGAAACTGCACGGAAGACATGCTCAAGCATAGTGATGCCTGAAACCTTGTGCAAAACTTTTGGAAGATCTGATTTCATGCGAGTTCCTTTACCCGCAGCAAGGATAATAGCGTAATTACTCATTTTCTTTTTCCTTCTTAAGATTTTTTTGTGATGGTTTCCTTCGTGGCGGTCCTAGCCTTGAGCCCCAAATCTCAGAGCCTCCACCTCCCACTGGGATAGCCTATGAAAGAAAGGGGCCTTGAAAACATAGTCTCTCATTTCTTAGAAAACATGTCCTCATAACTGACGTTTTTTAGGGCCTCTGATTATCTATAATCGCCCTATTATACCATAAATGAAAAGGTTTTGGCAGAATGAAAGGTAATGAAAAAAGAGCTGACGCTCTTTTTTTCTAAGGATAGTTATCCTATAACCATTCTTTATATTTCTTAATATAGATATGCTTCACAAAGGTAACACTAAGCATATACAAAACGATAATAACAAACAAGAGAATGAAATAGAGACCATTTAGATGGCTAAGTTTTAAGAGACTAGCCAATGGACTGTAGGGAAGAGAGGTTACAAAGACAGCAGCAAATAGGGTTGTCACAACAACAGATAGTGCTGGGTGGCTTTGAATAAATGGTAGTTTTGGTGAACGTAACATGTGGATAACCATGGTTTGAGACCACATAGATTCGATAAACCAACCTGTTTGGAAAATGATGATAAAGGCTGCTGCTTCTGGTGAACCATGAACATAGCCATGCCCCAAAATCATTGGCACAATGATGAAGTAGAGCAAGATGTAAGTCAAAATATCAAATACAGACGAAATAGGTCCAAACCAAGCCATGAAACGCATGATAGATTTGGCTTCCCAGATATGTGGCTCTTTAAGAAATTCCTTGTCCACATTGTCAAATGGAAGAGCGATACAAGAAATATCATAGACAAGATTAAGGACAATCAAATGCACAGGTGCCATTGGTAGGAATGGTAAGAAGATGCTGGCAAAGAGGAGAGAAAAGATATTACCGAAATTTGAAGAAACGGTCATCTTGATATACTTGGTCATATTGGCATAGACTTTACGTCCTTCAACAAGACCTTTTTCCAAGACCATTAGATCCTTATCAAGCAAGATAACATCTGCAGTTTCTTTGGCAATATCAACAGCTGTATCCACAGAGATACCCACATCTGACACCTTCATTGATGGGGCATCGTTGATACCATCACCCATATAACCTACCTTGTGGCCATTTTCCTTAAGGCTTAGGATAATTCGAGCCTTTTGGTCTGGGGATAACTTAGCAAAAACTGTTGTCGTTTCCACAGCCTTAGCCAAATCTTGATCTGACATGGTATCAATATCACTTCCAAGTAGGATGTGCGTCACATCTAGACCAACTTTTTCACAGACAGCCTGTGTCACCTTATCATTGTCTCCAGTCAAAATCTTTGTGGTCACACCATACTCTGCCAAAGCCTTGATAGCAGGTGCTGCTGATGGTTTTGGTGGGTCAAGAAAGGCAAGATATCCCGTCAAAATCATGTCACTTTCATCTTCAACACTAAAGACATCATTTTCATTAAGCTCTGATTTGTAGCTGACACCGAGAACGCGCAGACCTTGTTCATTCAACTGTGCGACTTCCGCGAGAACTTCCTCACGAACATCGTCGGTCAATGGGATAATGTCACCCTTGTATTCCACATAGTTAGAAACAGAGAGCATTTCTTCAAGGGCACCTTTTGTCACCATGCTGACAAAACCATCATTGTCTTTAACAATGACACTCATGCGACGGCGTTCAAAATCAAAAGGGAGTTCATCAATCTTGTGGAAGGTTTGGTCAAGGTCACGAACGATCTCGTGTTTCTTAGCTTCTCTTTCTGTTCGGCTAATAATGGCCCGGTCCATAAGATTTTTCAAGCCAGTTTGGAAATAAGAGTTAAGATAGGCTCTCCGAAGCACTGATAGGTCAAGGTCTCCATGGATATCAAGAGGGTACTCAAGAACGATTTCATCCTGAGTCAGTGTTCCTGTCTTATCCGTACAAAGAATGTCGATAGCCCCTAGGTCTTGAATAGCATTAAGTTTTTTGATGACCACCTTTTCCTTGGCCATAATAATAGAACCCTTGGCAAGACTAGCTGTGATAATCATCGGCAACATTTCTGGGGTCAAACCGACTCCCACACTAAGGGCAAAGACGCCGGCTTCAAGCCAGTCCCCATCTGTTAAACCGTTAATCACAAAAACAACAGGAACCATGACCAACATGAGTCGAATCAAGAGCCAAGAAATGGAGTTCATCTCACGTTCAAATGAAGTTGGTTCGTCATAAGTATTGATGGTCTGCTCGATAGCTCCCATCATGGTGTCATCACCAACAACTAAAACCAAGGCTGTTGCACGGCCAGAGATAACATTAGTTCCCATGAAAGCAAGGCTCTCACTCTCAAGTAAACTCTCTAGATTTTGACCATCCGCCTTAGCCAAACAAGCCTTTTCCACTGCATCGCTCTCACCTGTCAAGCCAGACTGTTGAACAAAGAAATCACGAGAGTCTAACAAGACCACATCCGCAGGAATCATATCTCCCGCACTCAGTTTGACCACATCTCCAACCACAATTTCATCGATTGGGATTTCTTGCTCACTGCCATCTCGAAGTACTGTTGCTGTATTGACAATCATGCGAGACAAATTGCTAGCAGCCTTGTCACTACGAAGTTCTTGAATGAAACGGATACCGCCAGATATCAAAACTAGAGCGACAATGATGATAGAAGTCGTTGGGTCTTCTTCACCTGGTTTAGCAAGCCAGACATTGGTGATAAAGGAAACCAGAGCGATAACTAAGAGAATAACAGTAAAGGGGTTGATGATAGATTCATAAATCTTTTTGATGATAGAATCCTCTTGTCCTTTGGTAATGACATTTTCCCCATAAAGGTCACGGTTTTCTTCTACTTGGTCTTCCTTCAAGCCATCCAAATGAGTATTGTAGCGAGTAAGGGTTGTTTCAAGTGGCTCTTGAAGAGCAGCAATAAGTCTTTCTTTATTTGTTGACATTGGAATCTCCTTATTTAATCAGGAGCCAATCACTTATGGAGTCCCTAAGACACTAAATCAGCGATTGACTGGTTAGGTGCGGTTCGGGGTGATCGTCGATTAGTCTCATAGGTTTCTCCTTTCAATTTACTAATGGTGGGTGGACCTCAGACAAATGAAAAGAGTCCTACCCATATACAGGTAAGACTCTATAAACTCGAGGTGGATTTTTTAATAGATTCTGTCAAAAAATGGACCGTTCAAGCTTTAGCTCCGCAAGGCGATGAAATGAGCTTAGTCTTGACCTTGGCGATCAGGACTGTTGACCAACGAGTAGTGTCTCCACTGCTTTGCGGTAGTCATCCGTATCCTTGTGGTAGCCTCACCTACCGTATGTCACTGAAAATCTTACTCCTAAGACAGTGACTTGTCAAGGGGAAAGTTGACTTTTTGCTTGATTGGATAATAAAAAAGAGGTTACGCTCTTTTTTGTAAAATAATATTTTTTGAGACTTTCCTGAAGTGAGTGCGGACGTCAGCGAACTTCTTCGAAGCTCCATGACTAATTTTTGAGCCTAAGGTCTCAAAAATTCCGAGTTCTAGAAATCCAAGTATTTCTAGAACTTTTCTCACAGCGGAAAGTCTCGTTAAGTGCTCGCTTTGCTCGCTAGAAGCAAGGCAAATCAAGAATACAATTATTTTTCTTTGACAGGTGTTAAGATGATGTCTCCATAATATCATCGCCTAGAGAAATTGTTTTACCATCTTTGGAAATTAAAAAAAGAGCTCTTGGCTCTTTCCTACTTTCCTTGCTTGATATATGTCCCTTGCAGCTTACCATGTAAGATGTAATCTACAGATTTGAGCTCATCAATAGTCCGACAATCGAGGGCACACATGATAAGACGAAGGTCATCCTTCCAGCCATTGACAATAGCCACAACCTTATCCACAGGGTAACGTTCCACCAATTCAAGGACAGTGCGTGAGAGCCCAACGCCTTTTGCTCCTAGAACCAGGCATTTGACCATATCGAGTGGGTTTCGCACGCCACCTGAGGCTAGGATTTCCACATTATCACGAAGGTCTTGGGCTTGCAAGAGGGTCTGAACAGTGCTTTGTCCCCAGTCATTGAGGTAATCACGGTTACCGCCTCGACTATTTTCAATATAGGCGAAGCTAGTCCCACCACGACCTGAGATATCCACAGTCTTGATGCCTTGAGACATGGCATAACGAATGGTTTCCACATCCATACCAAAGCCGACCTCCTTAAGCACAAGAGGAACCTCTATGTTCTGTGCATAAGCCGCCACATTTTCCTTCCAAGTGTGGAAAATACGCTCTCCCTCAGGCATGAGAAGCTCCTGCATAAGGTTAACATGGAGCTGTAAAAAGACTGGATTCATAGCTTCCACCGTCTTAATCCCCAGGTCCACAGACTTATCCACACCGATATTAGTCGCTAGGTCTAAGTTTGGAAACTCTTGACGATAGTCAAAAGATTCTGGCGCTTCTCCCTTTAGAGCAGCACTGTAGGAACCCGTCACCATGAGAATACCTGTTCGACTAGCCACCTCAGCCAATTTACGATTGACTGCACCACCTTTGGCCGAACCACCTGTTATGGCATTGATATAAAAGGGAAAGTTCCAATCTCGTCCTGCAAAATGTGTGGACAAGTCAATCTGATCTAAATCATAAGTTGGTAGAGACTTGTGGATAAGTTCCATATCGTCAAAACTATTGTAGGGCGACTGGTACTTAAGGGCATAACGGATGTGATCGTCTTTACGATTTGTCATAGGTTATTTCTTTACTTTCTTGCGTGATTATTATCTACTAAGCTGATTCCTATACCTCATACAAGAGCTCTATTCCTACCTGCTGCCAACGCTCAACTAGAGCATCTCGGCTAGATTGGTCAAAGGAAAAGGCGATACCACAGTCGCCACCTCCAGCTCCAGAGGATTTAGCAATGGCATCGAGTCCTTGCTCTGCTTCTTTGAGTTTTTTCAGCTTGTCCACATAAATATCTGGACTCAGTGATTCCAACTGGTCACTGACAGTTTGAAGGTTGCTCTTAAGCAAGTTCTTATCTCCTGTTTCCAGAGCCTTGATGACAGCTTGAACAGCAACTTCGGTTTCACCTAGATACTTGCTTGATATACGAGATTTGGCCATCCTAACCATGTCTTTTGAGATAGCAGCTTGCTTGGTCCACCCCACCAAAAAATGAGCTTTGAGAGCTGGCACTACAGGTCTGATACGATAGCCCCATTCTTTCTCCAAAAGTTCTGATAGAGTCATTTGGTCTATAAGCTCTGCTATTTTTGCACGGTCAAAAGAGCGATAGGAAACCAGATCCTCGTATACGATACAAGCTAGGTCCCCCATAGAACCGTTGTCTCCTTGTTTGAGGAGGGTGTAACTAGCTAATTTAAAGAGAATGTCTTTGGATAAGTCTTTCTGCAGAGCTGCTGCCAAGGCCTTGAGGGTCAATACCACAACTGAACCAGATGAGCCAATACCAAACTTAACCCCATCTCGTTCTAATTTTCCTGTGATGGAAAGGTCCAGAGCGGGCAAATCCTCACCACAATAGGCTTCAAAAGTATTCAAGGCCTCTTGAATGAGGGCATAATTTGCGTCTGGCTCACGGCTAACACTATAGTCAAACATATCAGAAGATAGCTGAGTGCTTGGTGCTTCCTTAAGTTCTGCTGACATAAAGATAGGGATGAACTGGATTAGGGCTGTCTGCCCAGGTGTTAGAACCGAATATTCTCCAGCAATGTAGAGTTTTCCGCCAGTTTTTACCCTGCCTCGACTGACCGACTGCTTAGGCATCTGGCAACTCCTTGGTGCGTGAAACAATGACCTGATAGTCCTTACGGAAATGGTCAGCTAGGCGGTCCAGGTCTTCTTCCAGACAAAGCACCTTAACATTTGGTCCTGCATCCATTGTGAAATAACACTGCTCACCAGAGGCACGGAGGGCCTTAACCTTGTCCATTGCCTGGTATGAGGCTTCAGTGAGGTATGAAAATGGAGGGTTAGCCGTACTTGTGGTTTGGTGCATACGAAGGGCATTGGCTTCAGTAAGCTCACCGACCGCTTGGAAATCATTAGCCTTGAGGTAGCCTAACATATCCTTGTAATCCTGTTCGGACTGTTTAATCCACTCTGGGAAGGATGTCGATGTTTCGGTACACAACTTCATGCCATCACGGCTTGATACGGGTTTCTTTTGATCTGTCAAAACCAGCATAATCATGGCCAATTTGAGGTCTGTTTCAACTTGGTAAACCTCACCGCTATCCTTGTCCCAAGCTGCCAATGGTCCAAAGAAAGAACGTGATGATGAGCCTGAGGCAAACTTGGCAATTTGAGCTAATTCAGACTGCGTTTTTCCGACTTGGAAGAGTTCGTTAGCCGCCTTAACTAGGGCAGAAAGACCTGAGGAACTTGATGATAAACCTGCAGCTGTCGGCATGTTGTTCCAAGTTTCAATCTTGACATGTTGGTTGGGATTGGTACGGAAGAGATCTAAAACCTTGCTGGCCTTGATTGTTTCTTTTTCCCCTTGGAGCTCGTCATCGATATACATGACATCTCCAGTCGCATCCTCAGGCAGAAAAGACAACTTGGTTTCCGTATACATATTCTCCAAAGTCAGTGAAATGCTGCTGGTTGAAGGAATCATACGCTCCGCATCCGCCTTACCCCAGTATTTGACAATAGCAATATTTGCGTACGATTTGACGCTTACAGGCTTTCTATCCACGTGTTTACGGCTCCTTTTTCTTGAAGTTTTTTAGCAATCGTTTGGGCTTGATCCTTGGTACTTGTTAGGGCAATAATGCAGCCACCCAGTCCTCCGCCTGACATCTTGGCACCCAGTGCACCATGCTCCAGAGCAGTTGCTACTAGAAGGTCCGACAAGTCACAAGACACCCCTAAAGATTTAAGGTGATTATGGGCTCGAGACATGAGCTGACCAAGAAGCTTTTGATTCTTGGCTTTGAGGGCTCCTTCTGCCTGCTGACTTAATTCGCCCAGTCGGTTCAGGTCTGATAAAGCATCTAGTCCGATAGCCTCAACCTTTTCCACGGCTTCACGGGTATTTCCATGGATGCCCGTATCAGCAATGACCAGATAGGCACCTAAATTGACCTCGATTTCCTTGAAACCAATGTTTCGCGTAAAGCTAATGGCTTGGTCACTCAAGCAGGTCTTGGCATCTAAGCCGCTAGGTTTACTATGGGCAATAGTCTCCGCCTGATGGACCAGCATTTCCAAGGTCTCCTGGCTAAGCTCCTGGTCGAAATAATCAAAGACCGCACGAATAGCCGCAATGGCCACTGCAGCAGACGACCCCATACCACGCTTTTCAGGGACACTAGACGAAATATCATAACTGATAGGCTGATTCTTGATTTTCAGATAGTTAAGAGCTGAAAAAATAGCCGTCGTCAAGGGATCTTGAGCCTTAAGAGTTAAAGGAATCTCAGCCGCCTGAATCTGACAGACAACCTCAATATCCTTAAGAGGAAGAGCAAGGGCAGGATGACCATAAACAACCGAGTGCTCCCCCATCAAAATAATCTTACTGTGGGCCTTGCCCACTCCTACTTTCTTAGTCATAAGCTATACACACTCACAGACCAATTGGCATACGAGTATCTTTCTATGTTTTTCATACAGTATCTAGTGGTGACTCAAGGTCTATCAACCTCCCTGAGTGGATTAAGAGCACCAATCTAAGGAATTTTCCTATGTCACTTCTATCTTATCATCAAAGCGCAAAAAAAGCGACATCTAACCTAGAGTGTCGCTTTGCATTAGAGATATGATCTTATTTTGATATTTCTATCTTAAACTAGTACAATACCAATGAGGTTTTAAAATGATTAATGTCGAAAAACTAATTAAACAGAACTCCGAACTAATGGCACTATTAAAGATTATTCACTCTTTCCAACTAAATGACTGTTGGCTTTGTGCTGGAACTATACGCAATTATATTTGGGACTACTTAAGTACCGGAAATACATTTTCAAATATCAATTTATCTGATATCGATGTCATTTTCTTTGATAAAAATATATCATATGAACAAACTCTTGAAATAGAGAATCAAATAAAGAGAAGACATCCTGAATACAATTGGGAAATAAAAAATCAGTATTATATGAATATACATAGTCCTAATACTGAAAAGTATATCAGCTCTACAGATGCTGTTTCAAAATTTCCCGAAAAATGTACTGCCATAGCTGCTAGACTAAATGACTATCAGGAACTAGAGGTATTTATTCCTTTTGGAACAGACGATTTGATTAACTTCAGAGTATCACCCACACCGCATTACTTTTCAGATAAAGAACGACAAACGGTCTATAACGAGAGAGTAAAAAAGAAAAATTGGAATACAATATGGCCAAACATTTCTATAGAATTTATCAAATAGATTATCCTATGACTTGAGATTTATTTTTTACAAGACTTTCCGCTGTGGGAAAAGTGCCTGAAGTAGTTTCAGGCACTCGGAATTTTTGAGAGTAAAACAGTTCGGGGAACTGTTTTAGCCTGAGCCTAAAAATAAAAAAGTGAAGGGGCTCAAAAATTAGTCTTGGAACTTCGAAGAAGGTCGCTGACGACCGTACTCACCTAAGGAAAGTCTTAAAAAAATTTCTCTTCTACATAAAAAAAGAGCCTCTCGGCTCTTTTCATTTTAAATCGCAAACAAATCGTTTAGGTTTTCAGCCATAGTTGGGTGAGTAAAGATTTGTTTAGCCAAATCTGTGTATGGAATGTGATGATTCATTGCTAGGGTAATTAGATTGATAATTTCATGAGATTCTTGACCAAAGAGGGTTACACCCAAGATTTCCTTAGTTTCAGGATTTACCACAGCTTTGAAGGCACCACGCAAATCACCGTTAACATGACCACGAGGCATACCAGCAACTGGAAGTTCCTTGACAGCAACCGGTCCACCTGCTGCTCTGGCTTGGTCTTCAGTAAGACCAACTTGAGCCAAAGGTGGGTTGAGGAACATAGCAGTTGGAACAGCTCCACGTGTTTCAAGGTTATAGCTGCCATCACCAGTTAGGTAATTAAAGACAATACGGAAATCATCTAGTGAGATGTAGGTAAATTGAAGGCCGCCATTAACATCACCCACTGCAAAGACACCAGGAACACTTGTTTCCAAATGTTTATTGACCTGGATACCACCTCGCTCAGTCAAGGCAATATCAGTATTTTCCAAGTGAAGAGGTTCGATATTAGGCTTGCGTCCTGTCGCATAGAGGAGTGCATCAAAACGGAACTCGCCTTTGTCAGTAACAACGACAACTTCATCACCGTCATTTTTCACTTCGGAAGTTTTAACACCTTGCTCAAAGACAATGCCGTCCTCTTCCATGTATTCCTTGGCCAACTTAGCAATAGATGGCTCCACACGTGGCAAGAAGCTAGTCGCTGCATCCAAGACAGTCACTTGGCTTCCCAAACGGTTATAAAGGCCAGCAAATTCAAGACCGATATTACCACCACCTAGGACACCCAAACGTTTTGGTAAGGCTTCAAGCGTTTGAATACCAGTTGAATCGTAGACATGCTCAGTTGTTGTCAAGCCAGGAATAGGCAAGACATTAGACACGGCACCTGTGTTGATGACAATAGTCTCAGCTGTTAGCTCTTGGCGATCATCACCAGCCACTACTTCAATAACCTTATTTGAAACAAAATGTGCCTCTGCATCAATGACATCAACGCCATTGTCTGCCAACATTTTATAATTCTTAGCATTAAGACGACCAGTCACTGCACCACGTTCTTTCATGGTATCGTCAAATGACCAGCCCTTCTCAGCCGCAACAATCATAGTCTTAGTTGGGATACAAGCAATATTAATGCAAGTACCACCATACATCGCTTTACTGCGCTCGATGACAGCAACTTTCTTACCAGCTGCATTCATCTTAGCAGCCAGAGTTTTACCGGCTTTACCGAAACCGATAACAATCAAATCATAGTTTAACATTTCTGTATCCTCCTATCTATCGCCATTCTATCATTTAATTTTTCAGACTGCACATATTTGAACTGGAAATAAAAAGAGGCTACAGCTTTTATTGTAATCCCTTTCTCAGTTGTTTTTAATAGATATCCCTAAGTCCACTGCCTAAGTGCTTTCTCGCAGAAATTCTAATATAATTTTATTAAATTGCTTACTTTCAATAAAGGCTGCGTGCCCCAGTTTGCCAAATTCATAATAGGAAGCATTTGGAATGCTATTTGCAAGTTCCCTTGCACCAACCACTCCCAAAACCAAATCTTTTTTAGCTCCCAGGACAAGAGTCGGGCAGGTGATTTTATCAAGGGACTTTTGGCAATCAAACTCAAGAATTGACTTGGCTAAACGGACAAATCGTTCTTGTTTTTCAACACTCACAGTCTTCAAAAATAGTTTATTAATCACATATAATTTCTTTAACATAGGAGACGAAAATGTTTTACACATTGAATCCTTATTGAGCTTAGCCATCTCACCATTTTTAGCCATCTCAATCCAGCCTTCGATGGTATCTCTACTGATATCATTATTTCGAGATAATGTCAGAGCTAACACCAGACTAGTCAACTTTTGAGGATACTTAATAGCAAACAGCTGAGCAATCATACCACCTTGTGACATGCCTATGATAGAGGCCTTAGCAATATGTAATTCTTGTAAAGAATGGTAGAGGTCATCAGCCATATTCTCAATTGAAATACCTTCTTCGATATGGTCCTTTCTATCAAAAATATAGACCTTATACTCCTTAGCGTATCGATAAAATAGCGAGTAAATGGCAAAGTCAGACATATCACTTAAGCCTTGCAAACTTAATCCCGTAATGATAACGAGAACCTTATCTCCTCGACCAAAAGTGACATAGTCAACGCCCTGGTCTGACAAATGATTTCTGTGAATACTAAACATTATCTACTCTCTTTCATTGCAAGATTTATGTATTATCATGCGTCCGATGCATTATTTGATGCCATGATGATAATACTTACCAAGACAACAAAGGTAACTTGCCAAAGAATGAAGGCCATGAAATCCCCACCTTTAAAAATAAGCAGGTCACAAAGTAAAATAGCCAACAGCACAGCATTTTTTCTAAAAAGTTGGTCACAGTTTTTCCAAAAAGTTTCAAAAGAAATATTGGCTCCTATCTTACGAACAAGCTTCACATGATAAATAATCTCAACCAGGGATGCCACAGCTACTGTAGTTAGCAGTCCGTTCAAAGAGACATCCATACGAAAACCAAAATAAAGAACGAGAAGTTGAGAGAAAACAATTGCTGTAATCACACGAATATGGTTGGACACGATAAAACCTCCTAATGGCAAGCAAGAATAAAAAGCATTATAGGTACTCATTATATCATAAAATAAGAGCAAAATTAGAAAAAATCCAACAGTTTCAGGCTTTGCGAGAACTCGCCCATCAACTCGCAAAAAATGGTTCACTTCTTGCTCAGACTGCAAAAAAAGGAGTCACCCCCTATGATATGATACCTCTTAAGTAGACAAGGTAAAT
>NZ_KV831730.1:0-426 GCF_001837205.1 Streptococcus sp. HMSC064D12 | reverse complement strand
AGAGTATAAAAGTAATCCTAAAATTTGTAAGACCTGTCCCTTGTTAGCGATTTGTACTGAAAGTCGCCAGCACCAAAAAGTTGTTGTGCGTCATATTTGGAAAGATGCCCTAGAAGTCTGTGAAGATATTCGCCATCAAAGTGGTATGAAAGAACGGTATCAACACCGGAAAGAAACGATAGAACGGTTATTCGGAACAGCTAAAGAATATCATAACTTACGTTATACCAGAGAAAAAGGAAAGTCCAAAATGGAAGCTAAGGTTGGGCTTACTTTAGCGTGTCTAAATATCAAAAAATTGGTAAAAATGATGACAGGAAAGACCTATAATTTTACCCAAATATCTCAATATTATTGGATTATAGGAGAATTAGGTAAGAATATAAAAAAGACAAACATCAAAAACGATGTTTGTCTTCATTCTGA
>NZ_KV831729.1:36618-54780 GCF_001837205.1 Streptococcus sp. HMSC064D12 | reverse complement strand
AAACATCAAAAACGATGTTTGTCTTCATTCTGAAAGATCAACAATAATATGTTGATCTTTTATTTTTACTCTAAATCTTTCAGAATGTCTGTAAACCTATGCGTAAACATAGCTGTCATTCCCCATATATTTTCTGTCAAGTTTCTGTAAAAAGGAATATGACGTTCACTATACCCAAAATTGTATTTTTCTCTGTTTTTTACCAGGAAAAATGGGAAATCTTTCGCATCACTCAAGATAGAAGTCACTTTATAATAAATCGGATCCCCTGTCAACAAGGTGTCAACATAAACTGTAAACAACCGTTTCACTTCTTCATTCGGATGAATATCCTCCCAATTTTCTATATTTATCTTTCCAACAAAGCAATGGGTGGTTCTCCCCTGATGAATCAGATAATCAATCTCTCCCCAAATGTCAATTTGATCAGGAATTAAGTTTAGTTCCTCACAAGTTTCTCGTATAGCAGCTTCTTTAAAAGTCTCACCGTCTTCGACACGCCCACCTGGAAAAGAGACCTCACCTGGTTGAGAAATATGCTCACTTCGTACTTGGTAAAGGATTTGATACTTATCAGTTTTTACATCATATATCAAGGGTAAGAGCACTGCATAGCGTCCTTTCTCCCCTAGTGGTTTCGGCTCGTAATGAGCTAGTTTATCTTTAATAGTCATAAGAACTCCTTGACTTCATATTATCATAAAAAAGAAGTTATCCCTATTATATAAAATTTTTATATATAAAATATTGACATATCTTTCTAAAAGAGATACACTCAATGTGTAAAATAATTATATATAATTTTTATACATATCCTAAAAGCAAAGGAGCACACTATGTATTTTCCAACATCGTCAATCCTGATAGAGTTCCTAATACTAGCTATTATCGATAGAGAAGACTCTTATGGCTATGAAATTAGTCAAACCATTAAGCTTGTGGCTAATATCAAGGAGTCAACACTTTATCCTATTCTAAAAAAGCTTGAAAAAGCAGGCTATATGACCACCTATAGCCAAGCATATCAAGGGCGTAAACGTAAATATTACAGTATTACCCAAGAGGGAAAAAATCATCTTCAATTTCTTAATGAAGAATGGTTAACCTATAAAGAAACCCTCGATGGTATTGTAGAAGGGAGATTAAGACATGACAAGGACTGAATATATAGCCAAATTAACAAAATATCTACGAAAATTACCACAAAAGGACTATGAAGAGGCCCTCGAATATTTCATGGAATATTTTGAAGAGGCTGGACCTGAAAATGAAGCTCAGGTTATTGCAGAATTGGGTACACCTAAGGAAGCAGCACATGAAGTCATTAGTCGTCTTCTAGACGAAAAGATTATTGAGGAAAAGAGTAGCTTACGTAATAAAACAACTATCCTCTGGATTGCGATTCTAGCTGTTTTAGCCAGTCCAGTCGCCTTACCAATTCTACTATTCTTCCTAGCTATGCTATTGACACTTTTTTTGATTATTTTTGCAGTTATAGTGACTGCCTTAGCTCTTACTTTTGCCTTACTCATTAGTGGTGTTTACACTTTCTTTACAAGCTTCTCTCTCTTAAATATTTCACTAGCTTCAACACTGTTTGGAGGAGGCCTAGGTCTATTGATGTTTGGAGGAGCACTCTTACTGCTTTTGATTTCATTTGAAATCTGTAAATTTATTGTAAAGCTAATTACCCTATTGATTAAATGGCTCATCAAGAAAGGAAGAAAATCATGAAAACTTGGAAAAAGATTGTCCTCGGAGTGTCTCTTCTCTCTCTATTTTTAGGAGGAGGATTAGTAGCTTGGGGTTATAGTCAAGGTGGCTTGACAGATTTACAAAATCAAACTAAAAGTGAGCAAGATTATGTCAAGAAAGAAGTTAAGGACTTCAATAAAATTGATATTAAAAGTAGTAGCTACAATGTGCTTATTAAAAATGGTGACGTTGACAAAGCAACGCTTTCTTACTACCAAAAAACAAAAAATCCAATTGACACATCTGTAAAGGATGGTCAATTGACTATCAATGATAACAACTCTGAATTAGATTCGACTTCTAACAAACATATTAACTTTTTTGGATTAAAAGATTTAGTAAGGCTTTCTACTCTCAACGAGGAAGTCAGAAATAAAACCATTGTCATTACACTCCCTAAAAAACAAACGATTGATTTTTTAAAAGTTGATTTAGCAACTGGAAATCTAGATTTAAGTAATAGCACCATCAAACAAGCAGACATCAATCTAAATGTAGGGGACCTAACTTTTACTAAAATGATTGTCAGCAACCTAAAAGCTAATCTTGATGTTGGTAGTGTTGATAGTGATCATACACTTTTTACTAACTCAGATTTATCTATTGCAATGGGAGATTACTCTGGAGATAACCTGATTTTCAATGGTCACAATAAACTTGATGTTACATCCGGTGATATTGAAATAGCTCTTAAAGATTACACGCTCAATGTTCAAGCCGATAGTCATTCAGGAGAGGGGGACATCACAAATAACCTTAAGATCTCAAAGGATAACACACTAACCATTACCTCAGACCTCGGTGATATAACTGTTGAATAACATAAAAAGCCAGCTCACATTAGAGCTGGCCTTTAGTTTATTCATTTTCAGACTTTGGTCTATAAATAATAATACCTACAACTACAAAAATAAGTAAGAAAATGAATAACATACGTACTTGATTTGAGATTTGTCCTGTCATTGAAATAGTTTGACGAAGACCTGATACGGAGTAGGACATTGGTAAGAATGGTTGGACGACCTTAAAGAACTTAGGACTAAGTTCAATTGGATAAGTCCCTGCACTAGAACCTAGCTGCAAAAGGAGCATAATCATAGAAGCAAATGCACCATATCTATCATCCCAACCCACAAGGGCTGTAACGAGCGCCATTAAAGTCCATGCTGCAAGGAGAATCATACCAAATGTAGCTAATGGATGATTTGGTTCAACTCCCACAAATCGAATGGCAATATAAAGGACAATTGCAGCCATAGTCGTAATGATACCATTGATAAAGAACTTATTCTTAGCCCAATCAAAACGGCTCGTAAAGTTTCTTCCTGTCAAGCTCTTAGCAAAGATAACATTAGTTGAAAGAGCGACAACCATAAGAGAAACAGAAATCATATATGGAGCCATCCCCACACCATTAGTGTCAACCTTATCCTTATCAGTTTTCTTCTCTTTAAGCGGAGCACTAACTATTTTGGCATTGTCTGAGTTTACAGAAACAAGAGATAATTGCTGATTAGCCTTGTTTAATGAATCAGATAATGTAGAAAGGTTGGTTGACAGACTTGTCAATCCACTTGTTAAGGTATTTCCGCCCGTTGCTAATTGTTGAGCTCCTGTATTGAGAGCACTTGTACCACTCTGAAGAGTAGCAAAACCAGTCATTAAACTACTACTGTTAGCATCTAGAGTTTGAGCACCACTGGCAATCGTTGACACAGCACCAGTATAAGTTGACAAACCATTTGAAAGTGCGCTTGCACCTGTTGCTAGAGTACTTTGAGCGGTTGACACACCTGATGCCACTTGAGTTGCTCCTGGTGATAATTGATTGACAAGTACTGAATTGACATTAGCAATATTAGCTTGCATTGATGATACCGTTGATGAAGCTACAGGGAGAAGAGCATTCGCCGAACTTGCAATGCCTGAAATAGACGTTTGTAAAGAAGCTAAACTACTTGAATCTCCGCTACTAGTTGTTGTCGTACCTGTCAAGCTAGATAAAGCAGTTGACATACTTGACACATCAGATGCAATAGTTGAAGCATAACTACTAGCTGTAGATCCTGCATTACTAATTGCCGATGTAATCTCTGCTTGTTGATCTGCTGTCAAGCTTTGATAAGCAGCTGTTCCTTGTACCGCAGCCAAATCATTTGCTTTATCAGTTGCACTAGCTGTAGCTATAGAGCTAGCTGCAGAAGAAATATTTGAAAGATAAGTCGCTATTGAACTTGTATCTACTGATGTTGTTGATGTTCCACTTGGTAATGATGTGTTACTTACCGCTGTATTAAGATTTTGAATTGCTGTATTTAAATCAGTTAAATTAGTTGATAGGGTTGACAACTGTGCTTGCTGTTCTTCGGATAAACTTGTTGCTGTAGCCATTTGACTGAGCGCTGTTGACAACGAATCTGCACCTGTAACTAAGGTATTCATGGCCTCTGCTCCTGATACAAATTGACCTGCAGCAGAATTAACAGCCTCAGAGTTCGCATTTAACTGTGACAAAGCGCCTGACAAAGTTGACACACCTGAAGTATAGGCAGACGCGCCTGAACTCAAGGTATCAACACCTGTAGCCAATGTTTGTGTAGATCCAGCAAGAGTTCCTAAGCCATTTGATAAGGTCTGACTCCCAGACTGAAGTGCGCCTGCACCTGCATATAATTGACTAGCCCCATTCGCTGCAGTTCCCATACCACCCTGAAGTTGAGACATACTCCTAAAGACAGCTCCAACATAAGTTGATGTAATATTTTTAGAAACAGTATCCTTCAACTTAGACATGGCAGAATCGCTCATTTTTGAAGAAACGAAGCTATGTCCTGCTGTTGTTTGATAAGAAATTTCCAGTTTCTTGGGATCATTTGTCAAAAGACTTGCTGCATTACTTGAGAGGTTTTCTGGAAAAGTGATTACCATATAGTAATCACCATCCTCAATCCCTTTTTGGGCTTCATTTTCAGTCACAAAGTGATAGTCTAGATTTTTGTTTTTAGACATATTGTCTACCATATCATGACCAATATTCAGAGTCTTATTCTGGAAACTAGCACTCTTATCTTTGTTCACTACTGCCACTGGTAAGTGTTTGACATTACCATAAGGATTCCACATAGAAGACAAAAAGATTAGATTATATAAAGCAGGTATCAATGAGACACCAATAATAGTTATCCAGAGCTTTGGACTTTTAAGAAGAGCCTTTAATTCTGCTAACATATTTCTCCTTTTTAGACATTGTGTTTATTTTTATGATATAATCAATTATAAACTCATTTACCTGAAAATCAATGTTAAACAATCGCTTTTTGGACACATAGTCTAAAAGTGTATAAAAGGAGATTTGTATGTCAAAAGATCAAAGACGCGCGCAAACAAAAAAAGCTCTTTTAGATGCTTTAGTAATATGTCTTGAAGACCAAGATTTCAATGATATAACTACCATTCGTCTGGTTCAAACAGCAGGGATTAGCCGTTCGAGTTTTTATACCCACTACAAAGATAAGTATGAAATGATTGATAGTTATCAGAAAGAGCTTTTCCACAAGCTAGAGTATATCTTCGATAAATATGAAGGAAAGAAAGAGGGAGCCTTTCTCGAAATCTTTGAATTTCTCACTCGTGAAAAGCTCCTATCAGCTCTATTGTCTACCAATGGATCAAAAGAAATTCAAGATTTTCTGATACATAAACTTCAGCGTATGATAGCTGAGGACTTCATTAATCCCACTGCTGAAGAAAGAGCTCTCAAAGGATTCGAGAAAGACTATGCCAGTATTTATTTTGCGCATGCTATTTTTGGCGCTGGTCAAGCCTGGATAAATAAAGGTAAAAAAGAATCACCTCAAGAAATGACAGACTTTCTTCTACGATTTATTCCACAATAAAATCACTTCAAAAGCATAAAAAAGCTGCAAACCATTTCAATAGTTAAAGCAGCTTTTTTCTTTTACAATAAAATCCTTAAAATATGGGAATGATAAGTGAAAGCAAGGTCAAAATTGCGGGTCCGCCTTGCGTTAAAATAATTTTCTTATTGGCAGTTATAGCACCATAAATAGCAGCAAAGAAAACATTGAATACAAAAACAGTTACAAGTAGCTGACTATTTGTAAAAATCCCATACAAGAGGAATACAGCAATCAAACCATTGTAAATTCCTTGATTTTTAAATAAGTTTGTAACAGAATCACGTTGAAGTTCTTCTTTGCTCATATTGAAAACACGACTAGTCGTGTCTGAATGTGTCGCAAAAGTTTCCAAATACATGATATAGAGATGCTCCAAAGCAACAATCCCAGCTAAAATTAGTGTAATAATAGACATAGTAGCCTCCTTCTTAAATAACTTTGATAGTATATCAAAAGTGAACCTTTAAAACAACATGTACGTTTCATACAATTTGAAATATGGTAAAATAAAGAATGAAAGAGAGGTTCTTATGACAAAGACAGAAGTAATCCAACGTCTCCAAAAAGATCTGGGAATTCCCAGATTTCAGGCTTATATAGAGGATAAAGATTACTCCGAAGAGGAGTACGACCAACTAAAAAAAGATTTTGAAGCCTATTTCACTAACTACGTTTCAAATGTTTCAGCAGATTTTGAAGGCGGATTGGATAATAAATAATTTATACCTGAAAATCATCTATTATCATATTTCCCCCCTAGTCACTTGTATTAGACTAGGGACTTTTTTTATTAGAAAACAAAAAGCCGCCTCATTCTATGAGATGGCCATGGAATCAATCTAGCAAATATCTAAGCAAACCCAAAAATCAACGATTTAAGATAAATAAAAAAGCCCATAACAACGGGCTTTTTGCAAAATGAATCTTAAAATTAAAGCATTTTGTTGTAGAATTCAACGACAAGTGCTTCGTTGATTTCTGGGTTGATTTCATCACGTTCTGGAAGACGTGTCAATGAACCTTCAAGTTTTTCAGCATCAAATGATACAAATGCTGGACGTCCGATAGTAGCTTCTACTGCTTCAAGGATAGCAGGAACTTTAGCTGATTTTTCACGAACTGAGATTACTTGACCAACTTCAACGCGGTATGATGGGATATCAACACGTTTACCGTCAACAAGGATGTGACCGTGGTTTACGAATTGACGTGCTTGACGACGAGTAGTTGCAAGACCGAGACGGTAAACAACGTTGTCAAGACGACGTTCCAAAAGAACCATAAAGTTGAAACCAAGTGTTCCACCTTTAACTTTAGTAGCTTGTACGAACAAGTTACGGAATTGTTTTTCACCCAAACCGTATGAGAAACGAAGTTTTTGTTTCTCAGCCAATTGCAAACCGTACTCTGAAAGTTTTGAACGGTTGTTTGGACCATGTTGACCTGGTACGTAGTTACGACGTGCCAATTCTTTACCTGTGCCTGTAAGTGAGAAACCAAGGCGACGTGATTGTTTCCATGATGGACCTGTATAACGTGACATTAATAATGTCCTCCTATAAAAAAATATTTTTAGGAAATAACGTTTTAGATAAACCTGATTCGTTCAGAAAGACTTCGCCCAAACAGCAAAGGTTACTTTTCTAGCCGACTTCCTGTTGACGAGCTTCATTTTATCCTGCTATTATTTCACATACTTTGATATTCTACCACGAAAAAAAGCCCAAGTAAAGGCTTTTTCTTATTTATTTTCGATTTCAGCTTGTTCCTCAGGACTCAAATAACGAATGAGAGTCTTCTCAGTCAAAATATCTGAATATGTGTAAGATTCAACATAACTATTATTAATAGCTCCTGCTTGGGAACTGAAGTCTTGATATTCAACAATAAACAATGATGGATAAACTTCTGTTAATCGACCAATTTTATTCTTTTCACGTTTACGCCCATTCTCTAGGGTCAATTCTACTAGCTGACCTTCATGTGACTTAATAGCTTCCTTGATGTTTTTCATCTTAGCAACATCTGCAAATGCATCACTCATATATATCTCCTTAAATCTGAAAATTATGATTCCTCAAACTGAGCAATCGATGAAAATTTATTGTATTCTTTTTGGAATAGTAACTTGACTGTTCCACGCGCACCAGCACGGTTTTTTTCTAGGATAACTTCGATGGTATTATCTTCAATCGCATTCTCTGGTTCTTCACCTTCTTTTCGGTAGTAATCATCACGATATAAGAAGGCTACAATATCGGCATCCTGCTCGATAGATCCTGACTCACGAATATCAGACAAGACTGGACGTTTATCCTGACGTTGTTCAACCCCACGAGATAACTGACTCAAGGCAATTACAGGAACTTTGAGCTCCTTGGCCAGGATTTTTAACTGTCTTGAAATATCTGAAACCTCTTGTTGTCGATTTTCTGGTCGCGTCCCTGTAATCAACTGCAAATAGTCAATCACAATGAGACCGAGACCACCCTCTACTTCTTGTGACAATTTACGGGACCGTGCACGAATCTCAGTAATCTTTATACCAGGGGTATCATCTATATAAATAGGTGCCTCAGCCAATGCCCCTTGAGCAATCATCACATTATTCCAATCTTGCTCTGTCAATTGACCTGTACGTAAAGCATGGGAATCAATCATCCCTTCAGCTGCCAACATACGATCAACCAAGCTTTCTGCACCCATCTCTAGAGAAAAGACTGCAACAGCTTTATTTTGCTTGGTACCAACATTCTGAGCAATATTCAGCACAAAGGCTGTTTTACCAACTGCGGGACGAGCTGCTAAAATAATTAATTGATCAGGGTGTAAACCTGTTGTAATCTTGTCAAGGTCACGGAAACCTGTCGGTAATCCAGTAACATCTGATGTTTGCTGTGAACGCATCTCCAAAGTATTAAAATTGACATCAAGAACTTCTGATATTTTGCGGAAACCACTACGATTGCTATGCTCTGAAACATCAACTAGGGCTTTCTCAGCATTCGCAATAATTTCATCAGATTCAGTAGCGCCCTCATATGCTTGGTTGACAGTCTCTGTCAATCTATTTATAATACGGCGAAGCATGGCTTTCTCAGCCACAATCTTAGCATAATACTCAGCATTTGCGGATGTTGGGACACTATTGACCAAATCTACAAGATAAGAAATACCCCCTATATTTTGGAGGTCATCTTGGTCATCTAGAATGGTGCGTACTGTCGTGGCATCAATGGCATCATTTCGATCCGACAGCGTTACCATTGCTTTAAAAATGACACGATGGGAATACTTGTAAAAGTCGTCTGCTTCGATAAACTCTCGAACTGTAATCAACTTTTCCGGGTTAATGAAAATAGCCCCTAGAACAGACTGTTCCGCTACTAAATCATGGGGTTGCACTCGTAATTCTTGAGCTTCTGCCACAATTATTCCCTCCTTTACAAGATTTACTTATAGTGTCAACGAATTACTCAGCACTATTTTTGATGTTAAGTTTAATTTGTGCACTCACTTCTTTATGAAGCTTTACAGGAACCTCAATTAGACCAATCGCACGAATAGGATGTTCAAGTTCAATATGGCGTTTATCAACTTTAATACCAAATTGTTTTTGAAGTCCTTCTGCAATCTTTTTGGCTGTAATTGAACCAAAAGTACGTCCGTCTGGTCCGACCTTCTCAGTAAATTGAAGACGATTTTCTTCTTTTTCAAGTTGCTCTTTAACTTGCTTCGCTTCAGCCAACAACTCTGCTGCATGTTTTTCTTCAGATTTTTGCTTACCTTTCAACTCACCGATAGCTTGGTTTGTAGCTTCCTTGGCAAGATTCTTTTTAATCAAGAAGTTTTGAGCGTAACCTGATGGTACTTCTTTAATTTCGCCTTTTTTACCTTTACCTTTAACGTCTTGTAAGAAAATAACTTTCATTTTAGTCCTCCTTGGGAGCCAATTCTCCCATAATAGTTTCAATCAATTTATTTTTTGCTTGAGCAACACTACAGTCTCGCAATTGGCAGGCCGCTAAGTTGAAATGGCCTCCACCACCCATTTTCTCCATAATACGTTGTACATTAATCGTTTTATGGCTTCGAGCAGATATATTCACAGTAGAATCACTGGTCCTAGCGACAACAAAAGTTGCTTCGATACCTGCCATGGCAAGCATCGTATCTGCTGCCTTAGAAATCACAACATTATTATAACATTTAGGATTATCACCTGAGGCAACAATGATATCATCTGTAATACGTTCACCTGCTAGAATTAGCTCATTGATACGTCGATACTCTTCAAAATCAGTGGCAGAAATCGTTTGGATTTCTCCACTATCACTTCCTAAACTACGCAGATAAGAGGCGACATCAAAGGTTCGACTAGTCACACGAGTTGAGAAATTTTTAGTATCCAACATGATACCTGCCATAAGGATAGAGGCTTGGATTTTACTCAAACGTTCTGGGGCACCTTGGAATTGCAATAACTCCGTAACCAATTCACAGGCTGAGCTCGCCCCACTTTCAATAAAGGTCAAAACAGCATTTTCAGGAAAATCATCATCTCGACGGTGATGGTCTACAACAATAACTTCATTAAATCGATCATAAAAATCCTTAGATAAGGTTAAATTGATTTTAGAATGGTCAACCATAATTAACAACGAATGTTGATTGACTAACTCTTCGGCCTCTGAAAGTGTAATAAGAGGTGACTGACCATCTTCTTTTAGCCGTTCGACTGCACGCTCAATATCTGCATTCATAGCCGTATCATCGTAAACAGCATAGCTTTTTCGAACAATTTGACTGGCAAAATGAGCCATACCGACCGTTGCCCCTAGAGCATCCATATCGAGATTCTTATGTCCGACAACAAACACTTTTTCGACTGTTTTCAACTTATCAGAGATTGCAGTCATCATAGCCCTTGTTCTTGTACGAGAACGTTTTACTGTTGAAACAGAACCTCCTCCAAAATAAAGAAGTTCCTTGTGATCATCGTTTTCCTTGACAACAGCTTGATCTCCACCGCGAACTAGTGCGATATTCAGATTCTGCAAGGCAACCTGACCGATTTGATCATGCTTAAGCGTACCAAATGAAATTCCCATGCTCAAAGTCAGTGGTAAACCACGCTCCTGAGCCTGCTGACGGAAGTCATCCAAGACAGAAAACTTTTGATCCATGAATTCTGTCAAAACACTGTAGTTGGTGAAGAAGTAAAAACGATCACCTTCAATACGTCGATAATGAATATGCTTGGCCTTAGCAAACTCAGAAATAAACCCTGCCACAAATGTGTTGATTTTTGAAACATCGGCATCAGGTAAACTTCCTGTCACATCGTCGTAGTTATCAACTGAAATAATCCCGATAACAGGACGAGTCATATTTGGATCAGCATTTTCATCTTGATCATAAACATTGTCAATAAAATATATCAACTTATTGTCAAAATCCACAAAAGCGGCATATTTATTATCACCAACGGTTATCACATTCGAAGGTGAACCCTTTCGTTTCTGGGAAATAAAATCCGCAATCAACTGCTTATTGAAATTTCCATTTTCATCCGAAAGTACTAGCTTCGCATAGGGGTTGAACCATTCAATATGATCGTTCTCATCAAAAGTAATAACCCCAACAGGCATCTTTCCGAGAAGGGTCTTCAAAGAATCTTCAACATCCTGATTCAGTTCATCTAATTGCTCTATTTCTAAGGACTCATATGTTGTCTTTTGGTAATGCAATAAGGCAACAACTACTACCATAATAATAAAAAGCGCAAAAATGAGTGCAGACTCCGATTTTAGTACGCGAACAAAAATAGTAGCAATTCCAAAAAGAATTAGCCCAATCATTACAAGATGAATCGTTGCAAAGTGAAATCTTTTCATATAAAACCTCTTAATCTAACAATTATAACATAAAAAAGCCTTAATTAAAAGGCTTTTAAACGTGTTAGCACCGTTAGTCTACTTTCCTGCGGGCCTTATTATTACCTTCAAGATAAACCATCAAAATTGAGATATCTGCTGGGTTGACCCCTGAAATACGACTCGCTTGACCAATGGTCTCAGGATTGATTTTCTTAAATTTTTGACGAGCTTCGGTAGCAATGGAATCAATAGCATCCCAATCAATATTTTTTGGAATCCTCTTTTCTTCCATACGTTTCATCTTAGCTACTTGATCCAAAGCTTTATTAATATAACCTTCATACTTGATTTCAGTCTCAAGCAACTCTACTATCTTCGCGTCCAAATCTTCTGCAGCTGGACCTACAAACTGAGTAGCTGTGGCGTAATCAATCTCTGGTCTACGCATAAACTCTTTAGCTGTCATGGCATCTGTCAATGGCTTAAAGCCTAGAGCTTGAATTTTTTCATTCGTCTCTTTAATAGGTTTTAATTTTTCTTTTGACAGACGTGTCAACTCGCTGTCAAACTGATTTTTCTTAATTTCAAAGATACGCCAACGTTCATCGTCAACCAAACCAACTTCTCGACCAATAGGTGTCAAGCGCATGTCAGCATTATCATGACGTAATATGAGACGATACTCTGCGCGTGATGTCAATAAACGATATGGCTCCAAGGTTCCTTTTGTGACAAGATCGTCAATCATTACACCAATATAGGCATCACTACGTTTGAGAATAAGTTCAGGTTTACCTTGAACTTTAAGAGCCGCATTGATACCAGCAACTAGACCTTGACCTGCTGCCTCCTCGTATCCAGAAGTTCCGTTGGTCTGTCCTGCTGTAAAGAGACCTGAAATCAACTTCGTTTCAAGTGTTGCACGTAGTTGATGAGGGAGCACGATATCATATTCAATCGCATAACCAGTTCGCATCATCTCTGCCTTTTCGAGACCTTTAATTGAGTGAATCAACTCTTTTTGAACATCTTCTGGCAGACTAGTTGACAGGCCTTGCACATAGACTTCCTCAGTCTCTCTTCCTTCAGGTTCAAGGAAAAGTTGATGGCGATTCTTATCGGCAAATCGGACAATTTTATCTTCGATTGATGGACAATAACGAGGTCCTACCCCCTTGACAATACCTGAAAACATTGGGGCACGGTGTAAATTATTATTGATAATATCGTGGCTCTCTTGATTCGTATAAGTTAGCCAACAAGGAATTTGATCCTGAAGATAATCTTCATCCTTCGACAAGAATGAAAAATGATTCGGCTTTTCGTCACCTGGTTGAATTTCAGTTTCTTCGTAATTAATTGATGATGCCTTGACACGAGGAGGGGTACCTGTTTTAAATCTTCCTATTTCAAGGCCAAGATCCCTCAAGTTATCTGCCAATGTAACAGATGCAAGACTATTATTAGGACCTGAAGAATATTTGAGCTCACCTAGGATAATTTCACCACGCAAAGCTGTTCCTGTTGTGACAACAACCGCTTTAGCTCCATATTTTTGATTTGTGGCTGTTCTGACACCAACTACCTTACCATCTTCAACAAGAATTTCATCAACCATGGATTGACGGAGAGTCAGGTTTTCCTGACGCTCAACTGTATGCTTCATTGTCATAGCATACAAGGCTTTATCGGCTTGTGCACGTAAAGCTCTGACAGCAGGTCCCTTACCGGTATTCAACATTTTCATCTGAATATAAGTTTTATCAATATTTTTACCCATCTCTCCACCAAGGGCATCAATCTCACGGACAACAATCCCCTTGGCAGATCCCCCAATAGAAGGATTACATGGCATAAAAGCCAGCATCTCTAGGTTAATAGTCGCTAATAAAACCTTACATCCCATGCGGGCTGCAGCTAAGCTAGCTTCCACACCAGCGTGACCAGCACCAACAACAATTACATCAAAATTTTCATCAAACTCGTAAGACATTTTTTAGATTTATGCAGTGATTTACAATCAACTGCCCATCCTTTCCTTGTTTTTTCCTACAAAAATAGCCAAAACTCCAGAAAACTGTACGCAAAAACGCACAATTCTCATGAGCTTTGACCATCATGACTATTGTTAAAGTTATTTTATCAAATCAAATCGTTTTGTCAATGAAAATCACTGTTTAATCAAGGTCTGCACACTGACGATAATCATCTGTATACCTATGGAGAATAGTAAAAGTCCCATCATTTTCGTTATAATTTTCATCAAATTTTCTCCCAAGAAGCCTGCAATTTGTTTTGCACTTCTTAACAGGAGATAAGTGATGACACATAGTAGAGCAAAAGCAACTACGGTTATCAGTTGATTCTGCAAACCTCCATTAGCCAAACTTAAAGCAGTTGTAATTGTACCTGGTCCTGCAAAAAGTGGCATTGCAAGAGGAGAAATAGCAATAGACATTGGATCTGAATTTACTGCTTGCTGCTCCATTCCTTTATAGCTAGGTGAATGATTACCATTAATCATATGATAACCGATAACAGCCACTAATATTCCACCAGCAATTCTGAAAGAAACAATTGTAATTCCAAATACTTTAAAAATGAAATCTCCTGAAAAGATAAAAACAGTTATAATAACAAAGGCAATCAAAAGACTCCTAAAAGCAATTTTTCGTGAAATTTTTTGACTATCATCTGCTACTAAAGCCATGTAAGCAGGAAGATTTGAAATTGGGTTCATTATAGCGAAAAATGCCATAAATGCATAAAAAAATTGTGAACTCATCGTTTTTACTCAACTCCAGTTAGATATACTGACAAACTTTTCCGTCTTTATACGCCTGGTCAATAATACCGCCGCCTAAACATTCCTGACCATCATAGAAAACAACGGCTTGACCAGGTGTAATAGCACGCTGAGGTTCAGCAAAAATAACCTCTGCTTTATCACCTTTAACCTTTACAGTAACTTTACTATCAGGTTGACGATAACGGAATTTTGCTGTGCATTCCATTTCAAATTCTTCTGGCATATCTCGAGTAAAGTGAATCATTGAAGCGTCAAGAGAAGTTGACATCAAGTACTCATGGTGGAAACCTTGACCCACGTAAAGAATATTTTTAGAAAGATCTTTCCCTACTACAAACCAAGGAGCATTATCTCCGCCTTTTTGGCCACCAATACCCATACCACCACGTTGACCAATAGTGTAATACATGAGTCCGTTGTGTTCACCCATATCACGACCATCGACAGTCATCATACGACCTTTTTGAGCTGGTAAGTATTGACTAAGAAACTCTTTAAAGTTTTTCTCACCAATAAAACATATTCCTGTTGAATCTTTTTTCTTGGCTGTTGCAAGACCTGCACGTTCAGCAATCTCACGAACTTCTGGTTTTTGTAGATGTCCTAAAGGAAACATCGTTTTCTGCAACTGCTCTTGCGAAAGTTGACTAAGGAAGTAGGTTTGATCTTTATTGTTATCTGCACCACGCAACATATGGACAATGCCGTCTTCATCGCGAACAACTTGAGCGTAATGTCCTGTAGCTACATAATCCGCTCCCAATGTCATCACATAATCTAAGAAAGCCTTAAACTTGATTTCCTTATTACACATAACATCTGGATTAGGGGTACGGCCTGCACGGTACTCTGCTAAGAAATACTCAAATACACGATCCCAGTACTCTTTTTCAAAGTTAACAGAGTAATAGGGGATACCAATCTGATCAGCTACTGCTGCTACATCTTTATAATCTTCGGTTGCGGTACACACACCAAATTCATCTGTGTCATCCCAGTTTTTCATGAAAACACCGATTACATCATAACCTTGCTCTTTTAAAAGTAAGGCTGTTACTGATGAATCAACGCCACCACTCATACCAACAACAACACGTGTTTTTGAATTATCAGTCATAGATAACTCCTCCCATCAAATAAAAATTAACATAGACTTGAAGGGTCTAGTTATTCAAATATCGATTTGAAGGTCGATTTTGAAGCGTAAAAGCACGCAAGCTTAATTATATCATGATTAAAGAATAATGCAAAAAGGTTACCACTAGGCAACCTTTTTGATACTTATTTTCGTGTAAAGCCACTGTAAACCTATTACTCCTAAGACTATTATTGGAATCAATAACGCTACAAATAGCCATCCTGGCTCCTTATAACTTAATACAAGTTTATTTTGTCCTTCTTGTGAGGAAACGGTCGGTGTACCAATCGTTGACAAGTCATAGTCATCCTTGTCTAGTTCTTTACCATTTAGTGTCAAGATAGAATCTTTATAGACAACTATCGGTAGATTCAGTTTCTCCCCTTCAGCAGCTTGCCAAGTTAATACAAGATAACCATCTTCGAGTAGCTTTTCTGCCTTCTGATTCGTAACGATATTTTCATAATAAAGATCATAAGTGTTCTGCTTACCTATTGTCCCATATATAGGTACGTAATCTGGTGTGGGTTTGACAACTAAATTTAAAAACTGTGACAAGTCACTGTCATTCATGGTAAGACTTATCGTCTGATAATCTCCTTCAACGTAAGTATGTTTAACAATGGAAATAAGTTCACCATCTTGTGCCGCAGTTTTTACACGATCGGTAGTATCCATCATGTTCTGAATAAGACCAACACCCGCAAAGGCAAAGAGTAAAACAGCAATACTTTTTCGCCAGTTTACAAATCGCGTGACCGTTAACCCCGTAATTGCTAAAAGTAAAATGGTGGCAGGAACAAAGAATCTAAATGGAAATTGAATCAGTTCAGCAAATGTATTTCCATTTTCTACTAGATACTGCCACGGAAAAAGACCTGTCGATAAGAAGAAGAAAATAAAATAAATAAAGTGCAGTATTTTTTTCCATCTAGCAAATTTCTTCCAATTCAAAACAGCGTAAAGAAACTGTAAAATGAGTAACACCATTAATGAAATTGGGGTATATAGCCAGTATCTTGCTGTCCCATCTATCCCATTCTTACCAATTTCTCTATTTATAAATGGATCTAAGAGATGATTAGTCCCTCTCAAATATAGGAGTACTAACCAGACATTGACAGTCAGTAAGAGAAACAGAATGACTGCTATACCGACTTGCACAAAGGTTTCCTTTTTCTTAGCGATAGGAGACTTTACAAAAGTGTAAAGATAAAAAGGAAGATACATCATCACTAATATCAAAGCACTGAGTACGTGAACCTGAAAAATCAATGCCATAGATAAGGCAAGTCTAATTGGTTCTACTTTTTGATAAAAGACATAGTGAATTGCCGGAATAAAACAAAAAGGTAGTAATGCTGCTCCCCAACTAGAGAAACCCTGTCGCATCGTCCAGTATTGGATAGAGAATGTTGTCGCATAGAGTAAACCTAGTGACAAGGCAATATTTGTCTTAACTTTACACTGCTTGAGCAAGGCATACATTGAGGACTCTGCTAGTATATGTAGTAATACCCTTGACACAATCTGATAACGAAACCAAGTGCCACTTATTAAAATAAGCCCTCCTTGTAAATAGGCAAAAAAAGGACCGTAAAGAGCATTGACAATGCGGCCTGACTGTTGGAATCCATATAAAGATAAAAAGTAAGAAAGGTTACCATTTTTTAGTTGCATAGCAGCTTCATAGAACCCGTTATAGTGAAAGATGGAATCTGAACCTAAAATGACTTTTCTTGTAAATAGTTGTGGTGTAACCAATAACACAGCAAAAGCTATAATAATAAGAGAAACCCACAACTTTTCTCTTAATTTAAAAATTTGTTTCATTGCTATACCTTTCATTCCTATTATAACAAAAAGGCCATGCCCTACCTAGTAATAACAAAAGCTCTATAAAACAGATTTCCTACATCCAAATTAAAAAGCTGAGAGTATGCTCCCAACTTCTATTAATATTTAATATTAGTAATTCCAAGCTGACAAACCTTGTGCGTTATAGGCATTCAAGGCTGATTGAATTTGATCCTCAACTGTTGCAGTAGAGCCCCATCCAGGCATTGTTTGAAAAAGACCTGATGCACCTGAACCATTTGCTGCAGTATGATCACCATTTGACTCACGCGCAATAATAGACTCCCAAGTTGACTGAGGAACACCAGTAGCTGCTGCCATCTGTGCCGCTGCATAAGAACCAACTTCTCCTGCAGTGTTACCATTTGAGAGAACAACTGACCCGCTACCAGTTGCAGCAACCGAAGGAGCTGTTCCAGTATTTTGAGTCGACGTAGTATCAGTATTCGTTGAAGCAGCGCTTGTAGTAGCAGTATCTGACTGAGACTTTTCAGCTGCTTCTACCGATTCTCCTGTTGTTTCTGACTGAGTCTTACTTTCTTCAACCTTTTCTTTATTAGCTTTATTCTCTTTACTTGAGCTAATTTCTGTTGATTTAACTAAATCTGCTGTTGATTCTGACGTTGTTGATGCTGTTGAAGGTGCTGGGGTAACAGAATCTGAAAATGCATTAACCAACCCTTTATTAATTAGTGTAGAAAGTGATACTGCCAAAATGACAATAAAACTTGTTACAATTGCCACTGGTACCGCAAATGATTTCTTCGCTGCTAATTTGATACGGCGTCCCTTATAACTTTTTTT
>NZ_KV831729.1:18716-36518 GCF_001837205.1 Streptococcus sp. HMSC064D12 | reverse complement strand
TTTTTTTAACATAAATCCCTCCTAGTTAATTCTAGTTACATTCATCATAACTTAGTAATATTACTGCCGATTATTTGGATTATGTCTAATGTTACAATGATTCATCATTTTGATAAAAAAATGCCAAAAATCTGGCATTTTTCCCTTATTTGTATGAGATTTTACAAGTTTTCCTCATAAGTCAGTAATAATGATTTAGTACCAACCATTAGCATTCCAGAAAGCAAGAGCTGCTGTCCATGAACCATAACGGCTTGCTACATAATTGTCTGCTACCTTCTCTTGATTTTCAGGAGACAAGTCTCCGTTCAAATATGATGATGCTAATTGGTAACGTCCATAATATTGCCCATTTTGAGCTGTATAGCTACCGCTTGACTCACGTTGCGCGATTTCTTCTTTGGCAGCTGCCTCTGAAGAAGAAAGATTTGTATTGGTTGCTTGAGTATCTTCACTTTGTGTAGACTCTGTTGATTGTGTTGATTCAGCAGCTGCTTCTGTTGTAGCTGAAGGTTCTGTAGTCTCTTCAGTTGTTTCATTAATTGTTAAGTTTTGACCAATAGAAATCTTATTGGCGTCTTGAATACCGTTTTTTGAAACGATTTCATCTACGGTCGTACCATTTTTCTTAGCAATAGCTGAAAGTGTATCGCCTTTTTGAACTGTGTAAGTTTCTGCATTAGCTAAAGCTGTTGCTCCAAGTGTTGCTACTGTAACAAGTCCAAAAAGACCTAATTTTTTAGTGTTAGATGTATTCTTTTTTTGCATGATGATGCTCCTTTATCTATTTATAGTCCAATCCATATTAGTCAAAGATTTTAAGTTATTTTATTGTTTATGACTAATAGGTAAATCAACTGGCTTACTCTATATAGGGATTTCTCAATCCAGACTAAGCTGAAGAACTATAACCATGTATCTATGATACCTTGGAAATATAACATCCCCTTGTTAGGGATATTAAAAATATTACAAGTAGGTTGGGATTAGACGAAAAAAGAACGCCTACGTGGGCGTCCATCTAAAACTTCTAGGTCTTAAGACCTAGTTTTTATTTATCTCAACGAATTAACTCTTAAGATAAAAAAGCATTAATCCTAAAGCTAAAATAGCAATAATTGATAAGGTATCTCGACCATTCCATGAAAGTCGACGATATTTTGTTCGTCCTTCACCACCTTGATAGCCTCGTGCTTCCATAGCAATCGCCAGAGCATCTGCTCGTTTAAAGCTTGATGCAAACAAAGGAATTAAAATAGGTATTATTGACCGTACCTTTTGAATAATATTTCCTTCACCAAAATCAACACCACGCGCCTTTTGAGCATTCATAATACGAGTCGTATCATCCATCAAAGTTGGTACAAAACGTAGACTCAAAGATAGCATTAAACCAATTTCATGTGCCGGCACTTTGAAAACAGTAAGTGGTTTTAAAAGTGATTCAACTGCATCAGATAAACTTAAAGGTGTTGTCGTTAGAGTAAGTAGGGTGGAAAAACTAATAATGAGGATAAATCTAAGGAATATCATCCAACCTTGATTTAAACCGACTTCCGTAATCTTTAAAAAGCCGATAGACCAAAGCACACTCCCTTTTGTATTGAAGAAAACTTGAAATAGGGTAGAAAATAAAATAATCCAAATCATTGGTTTGATTCCACCTAAAAAGAAACCAAGTTTTATTTTAGACAAGAAAACCAAGAAAAGTGTAAATAAAGTTATTACAGCATAAGTTAAGGGATTATTAGCCCAAAAGATAATAACAATATAAATCAGCATGGCTAATAATTTACTTCTAGGGTCTAATCGGTGTATAAAAGAGTCCCCAACAATATAACGTCCAATAATTAACTTATCCATGCGACACCACCTCTACGAATTCCTCGATTGTAATAGGGAGACTTTCAAATTGATAACCTTTTTCTTGTAGCTGTAGCGCAAACTCTGTGATTTTAGGAACACCTAACTGCTTTTCTTTAAGAAAAGTAACCTTTTGAAAAACATCTTTAGGAGCTCCCGACAACACTAGTTGCCCTTTTTCCATAACATTCACAGCTGTTGCATAATCGGCAACATCATCCATCAAGTGAGTTACTAAAACAATCGTCATCCCAGAAAGATGTAACTCCTTAAAGAGAGACATCAATTCCTTCCGGCCCTGTGGATCTAGACCAGCAGTCGGTTCATCCAGTACTAAAATATCTGGTTGCATAGCTAGAATCCCTGCGATGGCAACACGTCGCATTTGTCCCCCTGATAAATCGAAAGGATTCTGTCCATGAAACTCTTCTGGGAGTCCAACTAATTTTAGACTTTCAATAGCACGTTGTTCTGCTTCTTCCTTAGAAACTCCGAAATTTTGAGGTCCAAAGGCAACATCTTCTAAAACAGTTTCTGCAAATAACTGACTTTCTGGAAATTGAAAAACTAAACCTACCTTCTTACGAATTGGTTTTATGTCCTTATTCTTTGATTGACTGGTTATAATCGTATCATCAACGTGAACCTGACCACTAGTGGGTAAATAAAGGCCATTCAAGAGCTGCATAATAGTAGATTTACCACTTCCTGTATGTCCAATAAAGGCCGTATATGAACCATCTTTTATCGTCGTCGTCATATCAAAAAGGGCACGCCCCTCAAAAGGAGTACCCGCTTGATAGATATAACTTACATTTTTGAGAGAGATTCCCATAGTTGTTCTACCAATTCCTTTTCTGTCAGATAGTCTTCACAATCTATCAGACCTTTATTTCTTAGCTTTTGAGTTAATAATGCACTAAAAGGGATATCCAAACCTAAGTCAACCAACTCTGAGCCCCTACTAAATAGTTCACGAGGACTTGAAACAGACTCCACTTTACCTTTTTTCAAAACCAAAACACGGTCACTCAAAGCGACCTCATCGAGATCATGAGTAATTGATAAAACAGTCATTCCGTACTCTTTACGAATAGCTTTAATAGATTGAATCAATTCCTGGCGACCTTCTGGGTCAAGCATGCTGGTTGCCTCATCCAAAATCAAAATAGATGGTCTCATAGCTACAATACCTGCAATAGCCACACGTTGTTTTTGGCCTCCAGATAATCTAGCTGGCTCTCTATCCTTAAATTCTGACATTCCCACAAATTCCAGAGCCTCTTGAACCCTTAAAGCCATTTCTTCATAGGGAACACCTTTATTTTCAAGACCAAAAGCAACATCATCTTCAACAGTTGCCCCAACAAATTGATTATCTGGATTTTGAAAGACCATACCAATCTTATCACGGATATCCCAGACATTGTCTTCTGTTAATTCTTGACCATCAACAATAATCTGCCCAGACTCTGCCACTAATAGTCCGTCAATAAGACGTGCTGTCGTGGATTTTCCAGAACCATTATGCCCTACAATGGATAACCATTCCCCACGTTTCACGTGAAACGATACATCATCAAGAATATAGGATGGTTGATCTTGATGATATTTAAACTTTAAATTTTTTATTTCAATCATTGATTTATCGTACTATTTGAAAGTATCCTTAAATAAGAAACCTGCACCTTTGAAATAATCATAGCCTGAGTAAATTGTAAAGAACAAAGCAATATAAAGCATAATTGTTCCTACAAAATGCAGATGACACAATAATAGAATAATAGATAACATCTGAGTCACTGTCTTAATCTTACCAGGCATAGCTGCAGCGAGAACTGTACCACCGTTCTCCACTAATAAAAGACGAAGACCTGTGACTGCAAGCTCACGACAGATAATAACTGAAACCACCCAGGCTGGCGCTTGATTAATACCGACTAACATAATAAATGCTGACATCACTAGCATCTTATCTGCCAATGGATCTGCAAATTTCCCGAAATTAGTAACAACATGCCATTTTCGTGCCAAATAGCCATCTAAATAATCTGTAATACTGGCAATAGCGAAGACAACCGCAGCAGCAATATGCATGACATTACTTGACGCAAGTGATGTCATCAGTAAAAAGATAGGAATCAAAACAATTCTAGCAAGTGTCAATAAATTAGGTAAATTTTCTTTTTTAAACATTTCTTCTCGATTCTATTGGATTCTTAATGTGAGGTAGATAGGTGTATTTTTATCTAATTGAGATAAATCAAGTGACTCCCCATTTACCTTTAGAGTTACTTTTGAAGATTGAGCAATAATAATTTGAGTTGGTTTAGTTTTATCAGAAAAATCTAAAGAGTATTTTGAATTTTTCGTTTTTGAAAGGAGGTAACTCTCTGAAGTATCTGAGTTATCTACTGAAAACCATGTGTCATCGCTATCTTTTGATAACTCCACATCTAAAACTACTGAAGAATTTACATTGGAGAAATCAACCATTAGTTGATTGCCTTGAGTTGTCGTTGTAACATTTGCCCCCGAAACGGTAACCTCAGAAATGCTTCGTGACGATTTAGCCCTACTAGCCGTTGACAGATGATTAACTGTAGAGATAGTATTTGGTTTTATCACCTGAGGTTGATTAGAAAGATGTCTAATAATAATATAACCTACTGAGCAGATGATAAGTAACGAAACCGCACTAAGCATTAGTAAAGGTAGATAGTTAGACTTTCTTTTTTCTTCACGTTTATGCTTTAAAAAACGTGACATGGGAGCTTTAGTAGCTAAGGTATCTTCCTTACGTTCAACGGGTTTCTTCTCTTTTTTTAGTTTTTGCTCATTCTGTCTCTGCTCCTCAAACAGACGTTTTCCATCTAAACCAACCGAAGTGGCATACTTTTCAAGCGCCTCTTGCTGAATATCCTCTGGCAAAGCTTTAAGTTGATCCATTTCCATAGCCAGAAGAAACTGAGCTTCGACTCCAGAAATTTTTTCTACATCATATAAACTTAACTCTTTCTTTATACGCGCTGCACGTAGTTGCTCACCTAGAGAGTGTAACTTCATTTTTCCCCTTTCTAATATTCTTCTTTGTTTTCGTGTCTCTATTATAGCAAATAATCACTTATTTAGGGAAGACAACAAAATCGGTAATCTCCATATTTGAGAGATAGTGATTCAAAAAATCCTTCAACTCCTTGGAAGTAATGCTCATCAGTTCCTGACCAAAATCAAAGTATGTTTTATCATTCTCAAAATACGCTAAATATTGGCTCCCTAAATTCTGGATATTGTCTAGACTACGTAAAAATTCACCATACAAGGCTTTCTTTTGTAAATCCAATGCTTCTTCCGTCAACAATCGTTTTTTATCTGCCGATGTCATCACCTGACGAATTAAACTTGACATACGGATCGGTTCTGCAGTGTCCATAGTCATAATGACAAATGAATATCGATTAGATACCTCGTATTCAATTGACACAGACTCGTCTATTTTTCCTTCAGCATACCAATTTTGATAATAAGGAGACGTCCAGCCAAACAGTAAATTGAACAATAACTGTACCAGTATGTTTTCTCTCATACGATTATCAGTAAAAGGAACACTCTTAAAACCAATGGCTAGTTTTGAGATGAATATCTCCATTTGAAGACTATCTAATTTTTGGATATCTGACTCAATAAGGTGCTTTTCTTTCTCGACTATTCTCTCAGGTGGTGTAAACTTACTTTGTTTTTCATTGACAGAAGTGTAAATGTTTTCAACATCAAAATCGCCCACTAAGACGAGATGACAGTTTGCTGGTCTGTAAAAACAATCAAAATTATCTTTTAAGTCCTTTACAGTAATTTCTTCAATACTATCAACACTTCCAGCAATGTCTTGATCTAATATAGTATTAGGATACAAACTTTGTAAACAACCTAGATAAGCTCTGTAGTCAGGATCATCCTGATACATATTTATTTCTTGTTCAATAATTCTTTTTTCATGGTTGACAGAATCTTCAGAACTTGTAAAGCTCGATGTAAACTTTAATAAAAGCTCTAAAGACTCCTCAAAGTGGTCAAGGGTAGAAAAATAATATGTTGTCTTCTCCAAGGTTGTAAAAGCATTGACATCAGCTCCAAGCTTGACAAAATCCAATGTCACATCCCTTCCCTGCTCATCCTCAAATAGCTTGTGTTCAAGAAAATGAGCAATACCTGCAGGGTAAGATTGTAACTCACCATCAATATAGAAGTGATTATCTAGCGCCCCAAAATTTGTTGACAAAAAGGCGGCTTTTTCTACAAATCCTTTTTTCTTAATGATTGATAAAGACATACCATTATCTAAAATTGCTGAATAAACTTCTTCATCAATTTTTTGATAATAACGTTTCTTCAAAGCAGCCATTTTAAGACACTCCTTCTAAAAAGAACAAACTCTGTAGCTTAACTTGACGCGCTACACGGCAAACATCTTTTTTAGTAACCTTCTCAATCTCATCTAACCAATTCTCCAATGAAAGACTTTTATCGCCAAAAATCACCTTATTAAAACGTTGTTCCACTAATGTTAAGGCATGATCTTCAGAGAGTAGGGCATTCATTCGTATGATTTTTTTGGTTTGATTCAGGAGAGAACTTGAAAAACGTCCTAATTTAATGTAATTCAATTCTCTACTAATTCCTCGCATAGCCTGATTTCTATTAGATTTTTCAATTCCAGCGTAAACTTCCAGTAAACCTGTAAAGATATCAAATTGACTACTAATTGAATAAGCCAACCCTTCCTTTTCTCTAAGTGTTGTAAACAAGGCTGAATGGGCAAATTCACCGAACATGGCATTGAATACAATTAAAGCAAAGTAATCTTTATCTCCATATTGACACGGAAATTGGTACCCTAGCTGTAAAATAGATTGACTACTCTGTCTAGGTTCTATCTTTTCTTTCACAACGTTGACATAAGGTTGACTATAGCTAAACTGTAAATCAACTTGACGTCCCTCCAAAGGAAAACGATGTAACGCTTGGAGTACTTGATAATCATCAAATTCACCAACCATAAAGATATCAATACGATCTCTTGTCAACATGCTTTGAAATTCTTGATAAGCTGTAAACGAGGTTTCTACTTCAACAAGTTCTGCTTGACCATATTTGGGAACTTTCAATCCCTCGTTTACAAAATAAAGCTCTCTTCCTTTAACTTCACTGTAATAGTAATTATTCTCTGTATCAACGTCCAGGTAGGTCATTAAATTTTGTTTTTCTATGTCAAATACTTTATTTTGGTATTGAGCTACTCTTGACAGTGGCTTGTAAAGACAATCTTTCAAAAATCCTAGCACTTCCCAAAATAATCCTTCATTCGTAGGAATAAAAGCATCTTTCAGATATGTCAACTCGATGTCAACGCTATGTGTCAACCCTTTAGTTGACACTCTAGTTGACAACTGTGTTCCATAAAGAGAAGCTAGTCTCTCTTTAAAAGACTGTACTGTTGGATACGTCTGATTGGCTGTAGCCAACATTTGTGAAACTAGGGCTCGTTTAGCAATTGTTTGTTTATTCAAAGAACCTGTCATTCGAAAAACAATACGATTAGTTTTATATTTTTGTGTTGGAATGAAGTGTACATAGACACCATCAGCAATTTTCATTGATAACCTCTAAAAAGTTTATGCTTCCAATTATACCATTTTTATGCTATCTTATCTCAAGAGAAAGTTGAGGTACTATGGAATATAAATTATTTGATGAATACATCACACTGCAGGCACTTTTAAAAGAATTAAGTATCATTCATAGTGGCGGAGCTATAAAAGGTTTCTTGGCTAATAATACCGTTTTATTCAACGGTGAGGATGAAAAACGTCGTGGAAAAAAACTTCGTTATGGAGATGTTATTACCATTCCGTCTGAGGAACTTGAAATAACGATTGTAGCTCCAACGACAAATGAAATTGAAGAACATCAAAAAGAAGTCGCTGAAAAAGCACGTGTTGCTGCCATTGTTAAAAAAATGAATCAGGATAATAAAAAGAAACAAAAAGCACATCCGTCAAAAGAAAGCAATAAAACTAAACGAAAACCCGTTCGTTTTCCAGGAACCTAACTATGTGGCTCGAAAAAATTGATATTCAACACTTTAGAAATTATACTGAAGCCTCTGTGAGCTTCTCACCTCATCTCAATATTTTTCTTGGTCGCAACGCTCAAGGAAAAACAAATATTCTTGAGGCAATCTATTTTCTAGCATTGACACGTAGTCATCGGACCCGTTCAGATAAGGAACTGATTCAATTTCAGCAAAATGCTCTCAAACTGAACGGCATTGTGCATCGTTATAGTGGGAAGCTACCTCTGGAAATCAGTTTATCTAATAAAGGACGCATAACAAAGGTCAACCATCTCAAACAAGCTAAATTATCCGATTATATCGGTCACATGACGGTGGTGCTCTTTGCTCCTGAGGATTTACAACTTATAAAAGGATCTCCAAGCCTAAGGCGTAAATTTATAGATATTGATTTAGGACAGATTAAGCCTGTTTATCTCTCAGACTTATCAAGTTATAATCATGTACTCAAACAACGTAATGCCTATCTCAAATCTACTGACAATGTAGACATTAATTTCCTCTCAGTGTTAGATGAACAACTTTCCGATTTTGGAACACGAGTTATCGAACATAGACTAGAATTTATCAAGCAATTAGAGGAGGAGGCAGATAGACATCATAGTAACCTCTCAAATCAGATAGAGCGCCTTAAAATCTCCTACGAATCTAATATCCCACTGGAAAATAACAAAGTTATTCGCGAATCATTTTTAACCACGTTAAAGCAAAATCACAAAAGAGATATCTTCAAAAAGAACACTGGTGTTGGTCCACATAGGGATGATTTGACATTTTACATCAATGACATGAACGCATCTTTCGGCAGTCAGGGGCAGCAACGTAGCCTCATTCTTTCTTTAAAAATGGCTGAGATTGCTCTGATAAAAAAAGTAACAGGTGAATTTCCTATTCTTCTCCTCGATGATGTCATGAGTGAGCTTGACAACCACCGTCAACTTAAACTGTTAGAAAGTATTGACAAAGAGGTTCAAACCTTCATGACGACAACTTCACTTAATCATCTGAGTAACCTACCACCTGATTTAAAGACCTTCTTAGTCAAGAATGGTAATATTTATGAAAAACAAGTCGATTAAATGACTTGTTTTCTATTTTTTGGTAATTGACAGATATGATAAGCATTACCTAATAAGTTGTAAACTCTTTCAACCTAAATCCTTTATTAACAACTATACTCACGTAAATACGCTGTAAACTTATTGTAAATATCTCTGTAAACAAAAAGTACTTATCTGAGATAAGTACTTTTATGTTTATTAATGAGCTGAGTAGTTAGGCGCCTCGTTGGTAATTTGAACATCATGAGGGTGACTTTCAATAAGTCCTGCACCTGACATTTCAACAAACTGAGCTTTATCATGTAAAGCCTGGATGTCTTCTGCACCTGTATACCCCATACCTGCACGGATACCGCCAATCAATTGGAATACAATATCAGCAGCAGAACCTTTATAAGCTACACGGCCTTCAATTCCTTCTGGAACAAGTTTATTCGCTTCATTAACTGCACCTTGGAAGTAACGATCGCTTGATCCCTTCTTCATCGCTGCAATTGATCCCATACCACGGTATGATTTATATTTACGACCTTGGAAAATCTCAGTTTCACCTGGTGCTTCATCAGTACCAGCAAACATAGAACCAAGCATTACAGCATTACCACCTGCTGCAAGAGCTTTTACAATATCACCTGAGTATTTGATACCACCATCAGCAATAATTGTTTTTCCGTATTCACGCGCAACACTTGCAGCATCGTAAATAGCAGTGACTTGAGGAACACCTACACCCGCAACCACACGTGTTGTACAAATAGAACCTGGTCCGATACCTACTTTAACGACATCGACACCTGCTTCATAAAGTGCACGCGCACCTTCAGCTGTTGCAATATTTCCTGCAATCAAAGTACGATCTGGGAAGTGGGCACGAATTTCAGCAATTTTACGAAGAACACCTGCTGAATGACCATGTGCAGTATCAATGACAATAGCATCTGCGCCTGCTTCAAAGAGAGCTTCTGCACGTTCAAAGGTATCAGAAGTAACCCCTACAGCACCTGCGACCAAAAGACGACCGAATTCATCCTTAGCTGCATTAGGAAACTCGATAACTTTTTCGATGTCCTTAATAGTAATGAGTCCTGACAAACGACCTTCTTCATCAACTAGAGGTAGCTTTTCAATACGATGCTCATGAAGAATACTTTCAGCTGTTTCAAGATCTGTTCCAACTGGAGCAGTGACCAATTTTTCAGAAGTCATGTGTTCTGAAATTGGAGTATCGTAATTAGAGATAAAACGCATATCACGGTTTGTGATAATACCAACCAATTTACGATTTTCAAGTGTCTCAACAATTGGAACCCCTGAAATACGGTAACGTTGCATCAACTCTTCAGCTTCAGCAACTTTATTTTCAGGCGTTAAGAAGAATGGATCAATGATGACACCATTTTCAGAGCGCTTTACTTTTCGAACTTCTTCAGCTTGTTCCGCAATAGACATGTTTTTGTGAATGACACCCAAACCACCTGCACGAGCAATTGAGATAGCCATCTTACTATCTGTGACCGTATCCATGGCTGCAGTGATAATTGGGATATTTAATGTCAAATTTTTAGCCAATTTCGTCTTCAAGTTGACGTTGTTTGGTAGAACATGACTTTCCGCAGGAATAAGCAATACGTCATCAAAAGTGTAACCTTTTTTCAAGAATTTAGTGTCCCAATTTGACATTATAATCGTCCTCTTTTCTCAAAGTTTTGAGGTACAGAAACCCCAGTCTATTTTTTAATTGATAATATCATATCATGCTAAAATGATTTGTCAACAGATTTCGCATAAGATTCTAAGAAAACCTTTTTCCAAATAAAAATAGGGCTCTAGATTATCTTGAGTCCCTACTTTTTATTTCTTAGAAATAATTAATTCCCATTGCTTCTTTTACTTCTGCCAATGTTTGTCCAGCAACTTCACGCGCTGCTTGACTACCTTTTTCAAGCATACGGAAAACTTCTCCCATATCCTTGGCATATTCTAAACGGCGTTCACGAATTGGAGCTAACTCACGTTCTAAGATTTCTAGAAGATAACGTTTTGTCTTCACATCTCCTAAACCACCTCGTTGATAATGTTCTTTCATTTCAGCAATTGTAGTAGCATCCTCTTCGCGACCAAAGATATCAAGATAATGGAAAACCATGTTACCTTCAATTTGACCTGGATCTTCCACACGAATATGATTTGGATCCGTATACATGCTCATGACTTTTTTACGAACAGTATCTTCATCATCTGAAAGGAAGATTCCATTCCCCAAGGATTTAGACATTTTAGCATTACCATCTAGACCTGGAAGGCGCCCTGCAGCTTCATTTTCAGGGTAGATTCCCTCTGGCTCAACCAAAATATCACAATTATAAGTATGATTGAAGCTACGTGCAATTTCACGTGTCTGCTCAATCATTGGCTTTTGGTCATTACCTACAGGAACATAATTTGCTTTAAAGGCCGTGATATCAGCTGCCTGAGAAATTGGATAAACTAGAAATCCTGTTGGAATAGATCCTCCGAAGCCTTTTTGAGCAATTTCCGTCTTAACCGTTGGGTTACGCTCTAAACGTGCCAATGAAACTAGGTTCATGTAATACATAGTCAACTCAGCCAACTCAGGAATCTGACTTTGAATGAAAATAGTTGACTTAGCTGGATCCAAACCTACAGAGAGATAATCTAAAGCAACATTCCCAATCGATTCTTTGATGATTTCTGACTCTTTTGCGTGATCCGTAAGAGCTTGCTGATCAGCCAAGAAGACAAACATGTTATATTTATCTTCGTCTTGTAAAAGGACACGATTTTTTAAACTACCAACATAGTGTCCTAGATGAAGTTTCCCTGTTGGACGGTCTCCCGTCAAAATAATAGGTTTCGTCATATAATTACCTCTCTAATACAAAAAAATCCCCACGCAAAAACATGCGTGAGGGCGTTAATCACTTTTGATACGCGGTACCACCTCAGTTGATAACTCTTTCTGCAGCTATCATCTCAAACCTTCTCAACAAAGAAGTTGCACGATAAGGGGTGCCAAACCTAACGTTTATGTGTTCACGTTAATCGTCAATTCTCTTCAGCCCATTCATTCCACCTTCATACTGATTTTCAGCAACCACCAGCTCTCTATAAAAAAGGATAGAATTACTCTTCTGATGACTATTATTCTACATTGTTTTATCTATTTTTGTCAAGATTATGTTTCTAGTTTCACGTGAAACACAACCTCAGATACAACCAAAATAGTCATTACTTGACGGAAACTTAAAAAGACTTGATAATAAGAATATCATTTCTAGGAGATATTATATGAAACGTCGAATAATAGACATACTTTTAGTTACACTCGGTTCTTTTATTGCTGCGGTTGGCTATAACTCACTTTTAGTTAAGAATAATATTGCTTCAGGTGGTGTCGGAGGGCTAGCCATTAGTTTAAACGCCCTTTTTGGTTGGAATAATGCTAACTTCGTCTTAGCAACAACCATCCCTTTGTTAATTTTATGTTGGTGCTTTCTTGGCCGCGAAGTTCTCCTAAAAACCTTCTATGGGTCTCTTGTCTTCCCAACTTTTATTAAATTAACTGAGGGATTACCTACACTCACCAAACAACCTTTGTTGGCTGCTATTTTTGGGGGAATTGTATTAGGGTTAGGACTAGGAATAGTTTTTTATGGAAATTCCTCAACTGGAGGAACTGGAATTATCACACAAATTCTCAACAAATATACGCCACTCCCACTAGGAATGGTACTACTTATTGTCGATGGAATCATTGTCGCAATCAGTGCTATTGCCTTTCCTCCTGATACTGTTATGTATTCCATTCTCTCACTTGGAGTTGTTTCTCTTACAATTGATAAAATGATGGTCGGACTCAATTCATCACGAAATCTTCTAATCATTTCGCAAAATAGTGAACAAATCCTAAACTACATCACTAGAGTGGCTGATCGAGGAGCAACAAAAATCCCAGTTCTTGGTGGACATACCGGACATGCACAAAATATGATTATGACTACCTTGTCAACTCATGAGGTTCCAAAAGTCCAAGAAGAAATCCAAAAAATAGATGAAACTGCCTTTATCGTCATTGTTCCTGCTTCTACAGTTATGGGACGTGGATTTAGCCTCCAAAAAGATTACCAAAGAGTTCCAAATGACTTTATTAATCCCTTGTAAAATCGATTGAAATAAAGTCTAATTTCTCGTAAAATAGTAGTTAAGAATAAAAATAAAGGATATTATATGCTTACTGTATCAGATGTATCGCTTCGTTTTAGCGATCGTAAACTTTTTGATGATGTTAACATTGCCTTCACGCCAGGTAATACTTATGGTCTTATCGGTGCTAATGGTGCTGGTAAATCTACTTTTTTGAAAATTTTAGCTGGTGATATCGAACCAACAACAGGACACATCTCTCTTGGTCCTGATGAACGTCTTTCTGTCCTTCGTCAGAACCACTTTGACTATGAAGAAGAACGCGTTATCGATGTTGTTATCATGGGTAATGAACGTCTCTACGATATCATGAAAGAAAAAGATGCCATCTACATGAAAGAAGATTTTTCAGATGAAGATGGTGTCCGTGCTGCTGAACTAGAAGGACTCTTTGCTGAATTAGGTGGTTGGGAAGCTGAAAGCGAAGCCTCACAATTGCTTCAGAATCTAAATATCTCAGAAGACCTTCACTATCAAAACATGAGTGAATTGGCTAATGGTGACAAGGTCAAGGTTCTCCTTGCAAAAGCACTCTTTGGTAAACCTGATGTACTTCTTCTTGACGAACCTACCAATGGTCTTGATATCCAGTCAATCTCTTGGCTTGAAGATTTCTTGATTGATTTTGAAAATACGGTCATTGTCGTATCCCATGACCGTCACTTCTTGAATAAGGTGTGTACGCATATGGCCGACCTTGACTTTGGTAAAATCAAACTCTATGTCGGTAACTATGACTTCTGGAAACAATCTTCAGAATTGGCTGCACGCTTGCAGGCTGACCGTAATGCCAAAGCAGAAGAAAAAATTAAGGAACTTCAAGAATTCGTTGCTCGTTTCTCTGCCAACGCTTCAAAATCTAAACAAGCGACTTCTCGTAAGAAAATGCTTGATAAAATTGAGCTAGAAGAAATCGTCCCATCAAGTCGTAAATACCCATTCATCAATTTCAAAGCAGAGCGTGAAATCGGTAATGACCTTCTAACAGTTGAAAATCTCACTGTTAAGATGGATGGTGAGACTATTCTTGACAATATTAGTTTCATCTTACGACCAGGAGATAAGACTGCCATCATCGGTCAAAACGATATTCAAACAACTGCATTGATTCGTGCTCTTGCCGGTGATATTGACTACGAAGGTACAATCAAATGGGGTGTTACTACTAGCCGTTCTTACCTTCCAAAAGACAATTCTAAAGACTTTGCATCCGGTGAATCAATTCTCGAATGGCTCCGTCAATTTGCCGAAAAAGGTGAAGATGACGATACCTTCTTGCGTGGATTCCTTGGGCGTATGCTCTTCTCAGGGGATGAGGTTAATAAATCTGTTAGTGTTCTCTCAGGGGGAGAAAAGGTACGTGTCATGCTTTCTAAACTCATGCTTTTGAAATCTAACGTCCTTCTTCTAGATGATCCTACTAATCACTTGGATTTGGAATCAATCTCAAGTCTGAATGATGGCGTCCGTGACTTCAAAGAGTCTGTTATCTTTGCCAGTCATGACCATGAATTTATCCAAACAATAGCGAACCACATCGTAGTTGTTTCTAAAAATGGGGTTATTGACCGTATTGATGAAACTTATGATGAGTTCCTTGAAAATGAAGAAGTGCAAGCTAAAGTCAAAGCACTATGGGCTGATTAAACTATAAAAAGATGCAGGTTGGGATATCCCAACCTGTCTTAGTATCATTATGACAAATAAAAAATACCATACGACTTTATTATTTTATCTGGCTGCTTTTTTCTTGCCAGTACTAATCATGATAGGGGTGCTGTATAGCCAAAAAATCTATCCTGGTAGTGAGCGGACTATTTTAACAAGTGATGGATTTCATCAGTATGTGATTTTTGCAACTGGACTTCGGAATATACTTCATGGAGATGGGAGCCTCTTTTACACCTTTACAAGTGGTCTAGGGCTTAATTTCTATGCTTTAACAAGCTATTACCTAGGTTCCTTCTTGTCTCCACTTTACTATTTCTTTACTGTCAACCAAATGGCCGATGCTTTTTATTATATAACACTAATTAAATTCGGGCTTATTGGGTTATCAGGAGCTTTTAGTTTTAAGCGGCTCTTTACAAAAGTGTCAAGAAGTTTCATCCTATGTCTTTCTACAGGATTTGCTTTGATGAGCTTCGCTACCAGTCAGTTAGAAATTAATACCTGGCTAGATGCCTTTATTCTAGCACCTCTAATCATATTAGGTTTACATCTCTTACTAAGATTCAATAAACGGGGCTTATACTTTTTTAGCCTAACCTGTCTTTTTATCCAAAATTACTATTTTGGTTATATGATGGCTATTTTCCTAACCCTTTACACCATAGTACAATTGATAACTATCAAGGGATGGAAGAGTAAGATTCTTCATTTCATAGACTTTGGAATTGTCTCTATACTCGCTGGTTTAAGTAGTGCTGTCATGTTACTACCTACACTACTTGACTTGACCACACATGGTGAAAAGTTTACAGGTGCGTCAAGTTTGTTGACAGAGTCCACCTATTATTTTGACTTCTTTGCGAAAAATCTCGTTGGAGTTTACGATACTACTAAATTTGGATCAATCCCTATGATCTATGTTGGAATCTTACCTTTGATTCTTTTTCTACTTTTCTTTATTAGTAGGGAAGTCAAGCTATCATTACGTATAGGTTATCTCCTATTAGTAGCTTTCTTTATCGCTAGCTTCTACTTACAGCCTCTTGATTTGTTTTGGCAAGGCATGCATGCACCCAACATGTTTCTCCATCGCTATTCTTGGCTCCTATCTCTCCTAATTGTTCTTTTGGCAGGAGAAACACTCAACCGAATTAAAAACTTTTCTTTTAAAAGACTCCTCCTATCTTTCTTAGGATTGAGTACCGCTTACTTACTAACTTGGATTTTCCAATCTCACTATAGCTTTATTGAATCTGTCTCCTGGCTATTAAGCTTAGCATTTCTTCTAGCCTATGCCATTCTATTTATTAGCTATTTTAGACAGCAAATTCCTGGGAGTGTTTTTCGCTGTTTCACCTTCTTATTCTGCATTTTTGAGCTTGCATTAAGTACTTACTATGTTGTTGGAGCTCTGGGAAATGAGTGGGTATTCCCAACTCGTGAAGGCTATCTACGAAATATGTCTGCCATTACAAAACTAGTTTCAGATACTAAGCAAGCGAATAAGACTTTTTACCGTACTGAAAGGTTAGAGGCTCAAACCGGTAACGACAGTATGAAATTCAACTATAATGGTATCTCTCAGTTTTCATCCATTCGAAATACTGCTTCAAGCTCAACACTCGATAGGTTAGGCTTCAAATCTGAAGGGACTAATTTAAACCTACGTTACCAAAATAACACCATTATCGCTGATAGTCTCTTCGGAATAAAATATAATTTATCGAACTTTGACCTTAATAAGTATGGTTTTAATCACGTAACTTCTGAGAAAACAATGGGGCTTTATCAAAATAATAATGCAAGTCAGCTTGCTATCTTAACTGATGGCATTTACAAGAATATTGACTTCACTGTCAATACGCTTGACAATCAAACTAGCTTGCTAAATGCTCTATCTGGACTTAACTTAACATATTTTAAACGAGCTCCATCTCAACTTTTTGATCAAGATGCTAAGTCTTTGAATCAGCGCGTGGCTAAAAACGTTAGCAACTCGAATAAAGATTTTGTAACAATCACCTATCGAGTTATCGCTCCACCACATAGTCAACTCTATGTTAGTATTCCTAACATTTCTTGGTCCGATGACAATAACCACTCTCTGTCAATTACTGTAAATGGTGTGACAAAGAATCAAGTTACCGACAATACCTTTGATTTCTTCGATCTTGGCTACTTTGAAACAGAATCAATGGTTACCATCAAACTTAGTTTTCCTGGCAATAAAGCAATATCCTTTGATAATCCTAGTTTTTATGCCCTTGATACTCAAAACTATCAGATAGCTATGGATACTATTAATGAACGTGATAGCAAGGTTACGACGTCAAATAATAAAGTGTTCGTTGATTATAGTAGTAAAACGAATGCCTCACTATTCTTCACCATTCCATACGATAAGGGGTGGACAGCGACCATAAATCATAAAAAAGTTAAGATTCAACGAGCTCAAAAGGGGTTCATGAAAGTTGATGTCCCTAGTGGGAAAGGTAAAGTTGTTCTAACCTTCATTCCCTATGGTCTTAAGACAGGTTTGTTGATTAGTCTATTGGCAAGTATCATATTTTGTTGTTACGCTTATTTCATCAGAAAAATAACCGTTATTCAAAAAAGCTGATTATCTTAAATAATATTAAATAGGTCTGGAACAATTGTTCCAGACCTTATTTATCTTTAGGTACAAAAAACTCAAGCTATACAACTTGAGGTGTCTTATCACTCCGCCAGTAGGACTCGAACCTACGACATCATGATTAACAGTCATGCGCTACTACCAACTGAGCTATGGCGGATAAAACTGCTAAGTAGCAAAAATAGTCCGTACGGGATTCGAACCCGTGTTACCGC
>NZ_KV831729.1:0-18616 GCF_001837205.1 Streptococcus sp. HMSC064D12 | reverse complement strand
AAGGCGGTGTCTTAACCCCTTGACCAACGGACCAAGTTCTGAGATTTTTATCTCGTTAACACTCTTATTATTATATCAGAGTATTCGATTTTGTCTATACTTTTTTTCAAAAAAAATATTAAATTTTGCTAAATTTATTCGAATTTTACGTTAGTTTTTATCTTGCTTTTACAAAGTATTGACATGTTGCTATATATTTTGTAAACTAATAGAGTTATTGGTCCCATAGCTCAGCTGGATAGAGCATTCGCCTTCTAAGCGAACGGTCGCAGGTTCGAATCCTGCTGGGATCAGATAAAAAACGCAATCTAGAACCTCTAGTTGCGTTTTTCTTTTGCCTCGATAAATAGGAAATAATTTAAAACAAATAAGGGAAGCAAAGTCGTATATAGGCTGTATTCATGTAAATATTGAGCAAACCAAGTTGAGGCTGCAACTCCTACCATAAATGTAAAGATGATAATAGTAGTGTAAGAAGCTTGTTTAAGCACTTTGGGATCCCCCTCGTCAATAGCCCTGGCAACGGTTAAAGAGGTATTCGTAATATTACCAGTCATCATGAAGGAAGCATAATTTACCCCTCTGACGCGCTTAAAAATCCCTACCTGAAGAGAGGCAAAAAATGCCAAGCCTGCAATCGTAATAGTAGAATCAACGTAAGGTGTAATAATGGCGAGAATAGTCATCAAGAGAAAGGCAAGTCTAATCGCTTGCAAATGCCATCCCCATTTATGGTTAATGAGCCACTTCTTAACAAAAAAAACAAAAAACTGACCTAAAACAAAGAAAAAAATAGGTATCACATAGCTGAAAGCTCTTGCAATATGCCCCTCAACAAGATGAATAACCAAATAAAGGAGATTACCTGTCTGAATACTTGCAAATCTTCCGTCTTGAGTATTGTAAGTATAGGCATCAATGAAGCCCCCTATATAACTCACTAGAGTTGCTACCCGTAATCCTTCAAAAACACGATAGGAGCGTTTTTTCATTCTGAACATGTCTGTTTCCTTCTTCTACTTATGGTAAGGACTTCCCTGCTGAATCATGAATGCGCGATAAATTTGCTCTACTAATACAAGGCGCATAAGCTGATGAGGGAACGTTAAGAGACCAAAACTCATTAATTGATTAGCCCTCTTTTTCACTGTAGGAGAGAGTCCCAAACTTCCCCCTATAATAAAAGTAATATCTGAATAGCCTCTAAGAGTCGCTTGCTCTAACTCTTTAGCAAATTGTTCTGAGGGAAATTGTTTTCCTTCAATAGCTAAGGCAATGACATAATCACGATCACCTACTTTAGCCAAGATACGCTGTCCCTCTTTGTCTAGGATAGCTTTATTTTCAGCTTCGCTTGCATTATCTGGGGTCTTTTCATCCGTTAATTCTATAGACTCAAATTTTGTAAAGCGTCCTAGTCGTTTGACATACTCCGCAATGCCATCTTTCAAATATTTTTCTTTCAATTTTCCAACGGTAATCAATTTAACTTTCATAGGCTTATTATAGCACATATCCACAATCTTTTAACACCTTATCCACACCTTTTTCCTGTTAAGAATCTTTAGTTATCCCTATAAAATAACTTCTTATCTACACTTTTTGAAACTTATCCACAGACTGTTGATAACTGTTCTTTAAAATCACTTTATGATATAATTAAGCTTACTTTGATATGCTTATCAAAAAGGAGGACTAAACGTGAAAAAATTTAACTGGAAAAAAATAGTAGCGCCAATTGCAATGCTTGTTATTGGCTTGCTCGGTGGTTTGCTAGGTGCCTTTATCCTACTAACAGCAGCAGGGGTATCTTTTACCAATTCAACAGATACAGGTGTTAAAACAGCTAAGACCGTATACAATAATACAACAGATACAACTAAAGCTGTTAAGAAAGTACAAAATGCCGTTGTTTCTGTCATCAATTACCAAGAAGGGTCATCTTCAGATTCTCTAAATGAACTTTATGGCCGTATCTTTGGTGGAGATGATAGTTCTGACTCTAGCCAAGACAAATCAAAAGATTCTGATGGGTTACAAGTCGCTGGTGAAGGTTCCGGTGTTATCTACAAAAAGGATGGTAAAGAGGCTTATATCGTAACCAACAACCACGTTGTCGATGGCGCTAAAAAACTTGAAATCATGCTTTCAGATGGATCAAAAATTACTGGTGAACTCGTTGGTAAAGATACTTACTCTGACCTAGCAGTTGTCAAAGTTTCTTCAGATAAAATTAAAACCGTAGCGGAATTTGCAGACTCAAACTCTCTCACAGTCGGTGAGAAGGCAATTGCTATCGGTAGCCCACTTGGTACCGAATACGCCAACTCAGTAACAGAGGGAATCGTTTCTAGCCTTAGCCGTACCGTAACTATGCAAAACGACAATGGTGAAACTGTTTCAACAAATGCTATTCAAACAGATGCTGCCATTAACCCTGGTAACTCAGGTGGTGCCTTAGTCAATATCGAAGGACAAGTCATCGGTATTAACTCAAGTAAAATTTCATCAACGTCAGCAGTCGCTGGTAGCGCCGTTGAAGGTATGGGATTTGCCATTCCATCAAACGATGTTGTCGAAATCATCAATCAATTGGAAAAAGACGGTAAAGTTACACGACCAGCCCTAGGAATCTCAATGGCCGATCTTAATAGCCTTTCTAGCAGTGCAACTTCTAAATTAGATTTACCAGATGATGTGAAAGCTGGAGTTGTAGTCGGCAGCGTTCAAAAAGGTATGCCAGCTGACGGTAAACTTCAAGAAAATGATGTTATCACTGAAATTGACGGTAAGGAAATCAGCTCAAAAACTGATATTCAAACCAATCTTTACAGCCATAGTATTGGAGATACAATCAAGGTAACCTTCTATCGTGGTAAAGAGAAGAAAACTGAAGAACTTAAATTAACAAAATCTACAGAAGACTTGTCTGACTAAGTCATTGACAAATCTGTCAAAAGACCTTTACAATAATGTAAAGGTCTTTTTTGGAAAGGAATAACATGCAAGAACAACTCAAAGCTTTACCTATTAGTGACATCTATCCCAATCCTTTTCAACCTCGTATAGAGTTCTCTGATGAAGAATTAGCGGAGCTAAGCCAATCGATTGCAGAAAATGGACTGATACAGCCAATCATTGTCCGAAAATCGGATATTATTGGCTATGAACTAATTGCTGGGGAAAGACGTTTACGTGCCTGTAAACGTCTAGGAATGACAGAAATCCCTGCAGTTGTAAAGGCAGTTACAGATCAAGACAGCCGTAAACAAGCTATTATTGAAAATTTACAACGATCGAATCTCAATCCCATTGAAGAAGCAAAGGCCTATCGTAGTTTAATTAATGAGCTAGCTTATAGTCACGAGGAACTGGCGAAAGCTATGGGAAAATCCAGACCCTATATCAGTAACGCTCTCAGACTCCTCCAACTTCCCCAAGAGATACAGACGAGTATCGAAAATGGCAAACTGAGTCAAGGACATGCTAGAGCACTTTTAGCTGTTGAGGATACAAAAAAGCAATTAACTATCTATCATCAGGTCCTTACTGAAAAATGGTCTGTTCGTACCCTGGAGAAAAGACTTCAAGGACTTCCTAAAAAACAAAAATCAAAAAAAGATATTCATATAAAAGATAAAGAAAAAGAACTTGAAAAATCACTTGGTCTCCCCGTTACTCTTCGTTATCACAAAAATCACTCTGGAACTATTCAGATCCACTTTTCGACAGAAGAAGATTTTAACAGAATTATCAACAAGCTTATTTGACCTGTGAATTGAGTAGCAAAAAGAAACAAACTTATCCACATCATAAAACGGTTGCCCTCCCTTTATTTTAGAGGGTTTCTTTTTTTATTCACAACTTGTGGATAACTCTTGTGCACAATGTGAATTGTCTTTTTCAGCTTGTGGATAACTTAAGGAACTTTTATCTTCAGACCTGTGGAAAACTTTTTTGTTTTATGATAGAATCAGAGAACAAGAATAAAGAAGGAGAATTGATGGAATGACCGAAAAAGAGCATTTTTTTTGGAATAAGCTCTTAGAGCTGGCCAAAGAGGAACTAACACAAGCCACTTTTGATTATTATGTCCTAGATACCAAGCTCATCAAAGTTCAAGATAACGTTGCTACAATTCTGCTTGAAGAAGTCAAAAAGCTATTCTGGGAAAAGAATATGCAATCTTTCATTTTGATGGCTGGTTTTGAAGCCTATAATAGTGAAATCAAAGTTGAGTACGTCTTTGACGAAGCACTCTTAAACGAGGCAAATTCAACTGTAACAAACAATGACTTTGGCAATAAAAAGGAACAGCAAACACCTGCTCTTCCTACATTGGACTCTGACTTAAATAGTAAGTACACCTTTGATAATTTTATTCAGGGGGATGAAAACCGTTGGTCAGTTGCTGCATCTTTAGCTGTAGCTGATTCACCAGGAGCTACGTATAACCCTCTATTTATTTATGGAGGACCTGGTCTCGGAAAAACTCACTTACTCAATGCCATTGGTAACAAGGTCTTACATGATAATCCTCAAGCACGTATCAAATACATTACTGCAGAGAATTTCATTAATGAATTTGTTGTCCATATCCGTTTAGATAAAATGGATGAACTAAAACTAAAATACCGTCATCTGGACGTTCTCTTAATTGATGATATTCAATCATTGGCTAAAAAATCAACGCAAGCCACTCAAGAGGAATTTTTCAATACTTTCAATGTCCTTCACAATAATAATAAACAAATTGTCCTGACCAGCGACCGTAATCCAGATCAATTGAACGAGATGGAAGAGCGTCTTGTCACGCGCTTTAAATGGGGGTTAACCGTCAACATCACACCACCTGACTTTGAAACGCGAGTGGCCATTCTTACTAATAAGATTATGGACTATGATTATCATTTTCCTCCTGAAACAATTGAGTATTTAGCTGGCCAATTTGATTCAAATGTCCGTGACTTAGAAGGGGCCTTAAAAGATATTAGCTTAGTTGCCAATGTTCGCCAGTTAGATACTATCACAGTTGAGGTAGCTGCTGAAGCCATTCGCGCACGTAAAATGGATAGTCCTAAGTTAACTCTTATTCCGATTGAGGATATCCAAACTGAAGTAGGAAAATTTTATAATGTCACAGTAAAAGAGATTAAGGCAACTAAACGAACACAAAATATTGTCTTGGCACGTCAGGTAGCCATGTATCTTGCGCGTGAAATGACTGATAACTCCCTTCCAAAAATTGGAAAAGAATTTGGAGGAAGAGACCACTCAACTGTCTTACATGCATACAATAAAATCAAAAATATGATTGCTCAAGATGACAGTTTACGCATTGAAATTGATACCATCAAAAACAAGATAAAATAATACTTGTGGATAACTATTAAAAATTATACAAACTTTTCCACAGGCTGTGCACAAGTTTAAAGCCTTGATAAAACTATGTTTTGTACACTTATGCACAGTGTCCACAAGACCTACTACTACTACTAAAATAATACTAATAAAATAAAGGAGCATCATGATTCAATTTGCGATTAATAAAGCTTATTTCTTACAAGCACTTCATACAACTCGCCGTGCTATTTCTTCTAAAAATGCTATCCCAATTCTATCAACGATTAAAATCGAAGTTACCAGTGATGGTATCTATTTGACAGGATCAAATGGGCAAATCTCAATTGAAAATAGTATCTCAGTTTCAGAAGAAAATGCAGGCCTCTTAATTACACAGCCAGGTAGTATCCTTTTGGAAGCAAACTTTTTCATTAATGTTGTCTCAAGCTTGCCTGATGTTACCCTTACTTTTGAAGAAATTGAACAATACCAAGTTTTACTGAAAAGTGGTAAATCAGAAATTACCTTGAAAGGGAAAGATGTTGAACAATATCCCCGTATTCAGGAAGTTGATAGCTTGACGCCATTACTCATGGACACAAAAGTGTTAAAATCTATCATTGCTGAAACTTCATTCGCAGCAAGCACCCAAGAAAGTCGTCCAATTTTAACCGGTGTTCACTTCGTTCTTTCAAATCATAAAGATCTCAAAGCTGTAGCAACTGACTCTCACCGTATGAGCCAACGCCAACTTGTTTTGGAGCATTCTGCAGATAACTTTGATGTTGTAATCCCAAGTCGCTCACTTAAAGAATTATCGGCAGTCTTTAGCGATGATATTGAAAACTTAGAGGTTTTCTTCTCAGCAAATCAAATTCTATTCCGTAGTGAAACAATTTCTTTCTATACACGTCTACTTGAAGGAAATTATCCAGACACGAATCGTCTCTTGTCTGATTCATTTGAAACAGAAGTTGTCTTCGAGACAGCTAGCCTTCGTTCTGCTATGGAACGTTCATATTTGATTTCTAATGCTAGTCAAAGTGGTACCGTCAAACTCGAAATCCTCAATGGCAGTGTCAGTGCCCATGTTAATTCGCCAGAAGTCGGAAAGGTGAATGAGGATATTGACGTGCAAGATGTTTCAGGTAGTGATTTGGTCATTAGTTTCAACCCAACCTACCTAATAGATGCTTTGAAAGCTCTTAAGAGTGAGACTGTCCGTGTACGTTTCATTTCACCAGTGCGTCCATTTACTTTGACGCCAGCAGATGACAGTGAGAATTTTATTCAATTGATTACACCTGTAAGAACAAACTAAAATCGAAAAAGTTATCCACTGTGGATAACTTTTTTACTAGAGAGGGAGTTTATGTACCAAATTGGAAGTTTAGTTGAAATGAAAAAACCACATGCTTGTACCATCAAAGCAACAGGAAAAAAAGCTAATGAATGGGAAGTGACCCGTCTTGGAGCTGACATTAAGATTCGTTGTACGAATTGTGATCATGTGGTTATGATGAGTCGTCATGATTTCGAAAAGAAACTTAAGAAGGTTTTATAACAGACATTGGGGAGTCTATATAATGAGGTTCTTGTGTTAAGAAAATTAGTTTACTAGCAATATAAAAACTTTCTAGAGTCCCTAATTATCTTCTTTATAGCATTCTTTGACTTGCTTTCCTTTTTATGATTCTCAAAGGGAAGTTGCCTATTTTTAACAATTTTTGTGTTATAATTAACTGAATTACTTTTTTATGGAGAAATAAATTAATGGCTTTAACAGCAGGTATCGTTGGTTTGCCAAACGTTGGTAAATCAACTCTTTTCAATGCAATTACAAAAGCGGGTGCGGAAGCTGCTAACTATCCTTTCGCGACAATTGATCCAAACGTCGGAATGGTTGAGGTACCAGACGAGCGTTTGACGAAACTGACTGAACTTATTACCCCTAAAAAGACAGTTCCAACCACATTTGAGTTCACAGATATTGCGGGTATCGTAAAAGGAGCATCAAAGGGTGAAGGTCTTGGAAATAAGTTCTTGGCGAACATTCGTGAAGTAGATGCGATTGTCCATGTGGTTCGTGCTTTCGATGATGAAAATGTTATGCGTGAACAAGGGCGTGAGGATGCCTTTGTAGATCCAATGGCTGATATTGATACAATTAACCTAGAATTGATTTTGGCTGACCTTGAATCAATTAACAAACGTTATGCGCGTGTCGAAAAAATTGCGCGTACACAAAAAGATAAAGATTCTGTGGCAGAGTTTAATATTCTTCAAAAGATTAAACCTGTTCTAGAAGATGGTAAGTCTGCACGTACGATTGATTTTACTGAGGAAGAGCAAAAAATTGTTAAGGGACTCTTCCTCTTGACAACAAAACCAGTACTTTATGTGGCTAACGTTGATGAAGACCAAGTCGCAAATCCTGATGATATTGATTATGTCAAACAAATTCGTGAGTTTGCAGCGACTGAAAATGCAGAAGTAGTTGTTATCTCTGCACGTGTTGAGGAAGAAATTTCTGAATTGGATGATGAAGACAAAGAAATGTTCTTGGAAGACCTTGGTTTGACAGAATCAGGAGTTGATAAACTGACACGCGCAGCCTATCACTTGCTTGGCCTAGGAACTTACTTTACTGCTGGTGAGAAAGAAGTGCGTGCTTGGACCTTTAAACGCGGCATCAAGGCTCCACAAGCAGCAGGAATTATCCACTCTGACTTCGAGAAAGGCTTTATCCGTGCCGTAACCATGTCTTACGATGATCTTATTAAATATGGTTCTGAGAAAGCTGTTAAGGAAGCTGGTCGCCTTCGTGAAGAAGGAAAAGAATATGTTGTTCAAGATGGCGACATCATGGAATTCCGTTTCAACGTTTAGAAAATAAAAAATAGTGCACAAGGCTGAAAAGTATTTTTCAGTCCTTTTGCTGTTTATCAAAGAGGAGAAATAATGACAAAATTAGTAGTTGGCTTGGGAAATCCTGGTTCAAAATACCATGAGACACGTCACAATGTTGGGTTTATGGCTATTGACCTAATGGCTAAGGAACTGGGATTAACCTTTTCTGAAGAAAAGACCTTTAAGGCTGAAGTGGCTTCGACCTTTTTAAACGGTGAAAAGGTTTATTTTGTGAAACCAACGACCTTTATGAATCTATCTGGTCTAGCTGTTAGAGCATTGCTAGCTTATTACAATATTCCCATGGAGGATTTTATCGTTATTTACGATGACTTAGATATGGAAGTTGGGAAATTGCGCTTTCGTCAAAAAGGTTCAGCAGGTGGTCATAATGGGATTAAATCTATCATTGCTGAAACTGGCACTCAAGAATTTGACCGTATAAAAATTGGTATTGGCCGCCCACAGAAAGGAATGACGGTCGTTAATCATGTCCTTGGAAAATTTAGTGAAGATGATTATGCCACAATTTTACTGACTTTAGACAAGGTAGAGACGGCCCTCAATCATTACCTTAAAACAAATGATTTCGAAGACACTATGAGGCGTTATAATGGCTAATACCCTATTAGATCTTTTTGAGAAGAATCATCAATTGCTTGAGTGGCGTGATAAAGCAACCCTATTGAGTAGGCAGTTGGTTATGGGATTTTCTGGTTCCAGCAAGGCAGTTGTCATGGCATCTGCCCTTTCTGAGCAGGTTCCTAAGATTCTAATCGTTACTTCAACACAAAATGAAGCTGAGCAACTAACAGGAGATTTGTCAGCTATCTTAGGAGAGGATAAGGTTTATTCTTTTTTTGCAGATGATGTAGTAGCTGCAGAGTTTATCTTCGCTTCTCCAGAAAAGACCCATTCTCGTCTCGAAAGTCTTAATTTTTTAATGGATAAAGAGTCAAGTGGAATCTTGGTTACGAGTTTAGTTGGTACTAAGTTACATTTGCCTAATCCTGAGGTTTATAAAGACTCTCGCATTGACTTAACACTAGGGGAGGAACATGATTTAGAGGCTCTCAGTAAGCATCTTACTCATATTGGATACCAAAGGGTAGAGCAGGTTCTCTCACCTGGTGAGTTTAGTCGTAGGGGCGATATTTTAGATATTTATGAACTGACTGCAGAACTCCCCTACCGTTTAGAATTTTTTGGAGATGAGATTGATGGTATTCGTCAGTTTGATAGCGATAGTCAGAAATCTTTAGATAATTTAGAGCATATTATCGTATCTCCGGCAGATGATATTATCTTAACAAGAGAAGATTACCAACGTGCTGAGAAGGCCCTAGAAAGTGCGGTCTCAAAGGCAGAAGGTCCTCATAAAGCTTACCTTGAGGAGGTTCTGTCGGTTACGATTGATGGTTACCGTCATAAAGATTTACGTAAGTTTTTGTCTCTCTTTTATGATAATGCTTACACCTTATTTGACTACCTTCCAAAGGGAACTCCTGTCTTCATTGATGATTTTCAAAAGATAGTGGACCGCCATGGACGTCTTGAGTTGGAAGTGGCTAATCTTTTAACTGAGGATCTTCATCAGGGCAAGTCTCTGAGTCATCTAAATTACTTAGTGGATTCATTTAAGACTTTACGTAACTATCAGCCAGCTAGTTTCTTTTCGAATTTTCATAAGGGATTGGGAAATCTTAAATTTGATAAGTTGTATCAATTCACGCAATACCCTATGCAGGAGTTCTTTAACCAGTTTCCACTTCTAGTTGATGAAATACATCGCTATACCAAGAATAAGGCCACAGTTATTTTACAAGTGGGGTCTGAGAAGCAGCTCAAATCTTTGAAGGAAACCTTGGAAGAATATGATTTAGATTTACCCCTTAGTAGTTTTGGAGATTTGATACCTCATAAGCCTCAGTTAGTCTTAGGAAACTTATCCAATGGTTTTTACTTTGCGGATGAAAAGCTTGTTCTTGTCACTGAACGTGAGATTTTTCATAAAAAAGTAAAACGTCGTGCGCGTGCCAGTCACGTTTCCAATGCAGAGCGTCTCAAAGATTACAATGAACTTGAAAAAGGTGATTATGTTGTACACCAGACTCATGGTATCGGTCAATTTAAAGGTATTGAGACTATTGAGATTAAAGGGGTGCATCGTGACTACTTGACCATCCAATATCAGGATGCTGCAACAATTTCTCTACCTGTTGAGCAGATTGAGAGTCTCTCTAAGTATGTATCAGCGGACGGAAAAGAACCTAAAATTAATAAACTCAATGATGGGCGTTTCCAAAAGACTAAACAAAAAGTAAGCAAGCAAGTAGAGGATATTGCCGATGATCTCTTAAAACTTTATGCTGAGCGTAGTCAACTTAAAGGTTTTGCTTTTTCACCAGATGATGATAACCAAAGGGATTTCGAAGATGATTTTGCCTATGCTGAGACAGAGGATCAATTGCGTTCTATCAAGGAAATTAAGGCAGACATGGAGTCAGACAAACCCATGGATCGTCTCTTGGTAGGTGATGTTGGTTTTGGTAAGACAGAGGTAGCTATGCGTGCTGCCTTCAAGGCGGTCAATGATGGAAAGCAAGTTGCTATCCTAGTTCCTACAACAGTTCTTGCCCATCAGCACTATTTGAATTTTAAAGAACGTTTTGAAAATCATGCCGTTGAAGTAGATGAACTCAGTCGTTTTAGAAGTAAAAAAGAGCAAAATGAGACTATTGAAAATCTAGCTAAAGGGCGTATTGATATTATTATCGGTACCCACCGCCTGCTGTCCAAAGATGTTAAGTTTTCTGATTTAGGCTTGCTAGTAATTGATGAAGAACAACGTTTTGGCGTGAAGCATAAAGAGAAACTTAAGGAGTTGAAAGCTAAGGTTGATGTCCTTACCCTAACTGCGACACCTATTCCTCGTACGCTTCATATGTCTATGTTAGGTATTCGTGATTTGTCGATTATTGAGACAGCACCTACCAACCGTTATCCAGTTCAAACTTACGTTATGGAAACCAATCCTGGTCTTATTCGAGAAGCGATATTAAGAGAGATGGACCGAGGCGGCCAGATTTTTTATGTTTATAATCGTGTTGAAACCATTGATCAAAAAGTTTCTGAACTACATGAGCTGGTCCCTGAAGCAAGTATCGGATTTGTTCATGGTCAGATGAGTGAGGTTATGTTGGAGAATACCCTCTTGGATTTCTTGAATGGTGATTACGATGTTTTGGTAGCAACGACTATTATCGAGACAGGGATTGATATCTCCAACGTTAATACTCTCTTTATTGAGAATGCAGATCATATGGGCTTATCTACTCTTTATCAGTTGAGAGGTCGTGTGGGGCGTAGTAATCGAATTGCTTATGCCTATCTCATGTATCGTCCTGATAAAGTGTTGACGGAAGTCTCTGAGAAGAGATTGGATGCTATTAAGGGCTTTACAGAACTGGGATCAGGTTTCAAAATTGCCATGCGTGATTTATCAATTCGTGGTGCCGGGAACATTCTTGGTGCTTCTCAAAGTGGATTCATCGACTCAGTCGGGTTTGAAATGTACTCACAACTCTTGGAAGAGGCTATCAATAAACGTCAAGGTAAAACTCAAGTTCGACGTAAAGGAAATGCAGAGTTCAATCTTCAGATTGATGCTTACCTCCCTTCTGACTATATTTCTGACGAGCGCCAAAAAATTGAAATTTATAAGCGTATTCGAGAAATTGAGAATCAGAAAGACTATCAAGACCTTCAAGATGAGCTTATTGACCGCTTTGGAGAATATCCAGACCAAGTTGCCTATCTCATTGAGATTGGTCTGGTTAAGGCCTATTTGGATGCTGCCTTTGCAGAATTAGTCGAGCGTAAGAACGATACTATTATTGTTCGTTTCGAAAAAGCCTCTCTTAAATTCTTCTTGACTCAAGACTATTTCGAAGCTATCTCTAAAACGCATTTAAAAGCAAAAATCAGTGATAATCAGGGGAAAGTAGAGATTACTTTTGATGTTCGTAACAAGAAAGACTATGAGATTCTTGAAGAATTAAAGATTTTTGGACAGACATTTATGGAAATCAAAGAACGTAAAGAAAAAAAAGAAGCTTAAGGAAAGTTTAAGTAAGTTTCTCTATACTATAAAACATCCTAAAACTTTTCTTTTTCATAAATCTCCTGAGAGGGTCGACTAGTGTCGATCCTCTTATTTTTGTACTTGAAAAGGCTTTAGTCCCCTATTTTCTCAAAAAAATGCTATCATAGAAGAGATATCCTAACGAAAAGGAAACAGTAACATTGAGATTAGACAAATATTTAAAAGTATCACGAATTATCAAACGCCGTCCAGTTGCTAAAGAAGTAGCTGATAAAGGACGTATAAAAGTAAATGGAGTACTCGCTAAGTCATCTACAGATTTAAAAATTGGTGACCAAGTGGAAGTTCGTTTTGGAAATAAACTTCTAACTGTCCGTGTTTTAGAAATGAAAGACAGTACTAAAAAAGAAGATGCGGCAAAAATGTACGAGATTATAAGTGAAACAAGGATTGAAGCAGATGAGCAAGAAGCCTAATATTGTACAGCTTACGAACGATTACATTGATAATGCCAATCAAGAGCAACGATTAGAGCGTGCCGAACACGAACAAAGGAATCGCTTTATGGGGTGGATTCTCTTTGTGGTTGTCTTACTCTTTATCTTGCCAACCTATAATCTGGTTGAGACCTATATGAATATCAAACAGCAAGAGAAGGAAGTCTTGTCGCTTCAGAAAGACTATGATAAATTGTCGGATCAGACAAAGGAACGAAAGGATTTGGCTAAGAAACTTAAGGATGATGCTTTCGCCGAGAAATATGCGCGTGCTAAGTACTATTATTCACGTGAAGGAGAGTCAATCTATCCTGTACCAAGCTTATTACCCTAATGAAAGATTTACTAAAAACTGTAGAAACTTTTTTAACCTATTCAGAAGCCAAGTTAGAGGAACTATCAGAAAAAAATCAGCAACTTAAAACGGAATTACCGAGGAAAGAGGAGGTGAAGAAGCAAGCATGAAAAAGCTCTTAATAGCTGCAACTGTTGTGCTTGTATCTTCTAGCCCCCTGGTCCTACTTCCTATGGAGAAGGAGCTAACTCTGACCCCAAAACAGGTCCAAAAATTGACTCAAAATACTACAGCTAGCTTGACTCAATTTAAACTGGTTCCTAAAAACCCAAGAACGATAACAACTATCCTAACTTATAAGAACAAGGATTTAACAGAATTTAAAACCAGTATCCAAGCGGATACCAAACTATCGATTTCTGCTATTTTTTGGAATGCTAAAGGTGAGCCTGTTTTCCAACTTCAAGATGGTGATTATGTAGCGGCTAGTCAGAAATCAATTGTAGACGACAGTATCTATAATCAAAAAACAGTAGATATGACCTTCTGGACTAAAGATGGTTTAACGGTATACAAAGAACCTTACGTTTTAGGAACTGAAAAAGCTGACTCCAAACTCGCTAGTTTTAAACCCATTAAGGTTAGCCAAGCAGCTCAGACGCATGCAGGGACCTACTATTTGGTAGACGGAGAGGGTTGGATTAATGCTTCTGATTTGTCAAGGATTGACAATCGCATCGAGGCTGTTCAAAAAGTCCTTAATGAGAAGTATAACAATCAAGAGCGCATCTCAGTTTATGTTAAACAGCTTGATACGGACCGAGTAGCTGCTATCAATGACGAAAAAAGCATGTATGCAGCTAGCGTAGCCAAGCTTGGAGTACTTTATTATGCACAGGAACGTCTGTCTCAAAAAAAATTATCATTATCAGATGAGTATCAATATACCTCTGCTGTAAATGGTTTTCCAGGTGCCTATGATCCAGATGGTTCTGGAAAGATTAGTAAGATGCCTGATGATAAGAATTACAGCTTGGAAAATCTGTTAAAGGCTGTAGCCCAAAACTCAGATAATGTAGCGACAAATATATTAGGTTATTATGTAACTAATCAGTATGACAAGGCCTTCCAAAAATCAGTAGATAAAGCCGCAGCGACTTCGTGGAATATGGATAAAAAGGAGTTGACTGCTAGAGCCGCGGGTACTTTGATGGAGGCTGTTTATAGACAAAATGGAGATATTATCAATTATCTTTCAAGTACGGACTATGATGGCGAACGTATTTCCAAAAACATTGATGTTCCCGTCGCTCATAAAATTGGTGATGCCTACGACTTTAAACATGACGTCGCTATTGTTTATGCAGATTCTCCCTTTATTCTATCGATTTTTACGGATAAAGAGGGCTATGACAAAATCACCTCAATTGCAGATGATGTTTATGGAATTTTAAAATAATGACACAAAAATTGTTGCAAATGATGCAAGCCAAGGGTTATTTTAACCAGCACAAGAAAATTTTAGTAGCAGTATCAGGTGGAGCAGACTCTATGAGTTTGCTGCACTTTTTGTATAACCATCAAAAAGATTTGGATATTCAGTTGGGGATTGCTCACGTTAACCATAAACAACGACAAGAGTCGGAGCATGAAGAAGCGTATTTACGTCATTGGGCAGAGGAACATAAGGTCCCTTTTCACTATAGTGCCTTCTCAGGAAAGTTTTCAGAAAATGCTGCCCGTACCTTTCGCTATGAGTTTTTTAAGCGGGTCATGAAAGATTATGATTACTCTGCTCTTGTAACAGCCCATCATGCAGATGATCAAGCAGAGACGATTTTTATGAGACTGTTGAGAGGAAGTCGTTTAAGACACCTGACAGGAATTTCAGCTATCAGACCATTTGGCACTGGTCAGATTATTCGTCCCTTTTTGCATCTTACGAAAGATCAGCTTCCCGTAACTTTCCATTTTGAAGATAGGAGTAATACGTCATTAGCCTATCTTCGGAATCGCATCAGACTGTCCTATCTTCCTACCTTATCTCAGGAAAATCCTAAATTTAAGGAGCACCTTTGTCTTTTAGCCGAGGAGATTGGTCTTATGAAGCAAGCTTTAGGGGAGTTAACAAAGGATATTACTATCACTGATTTATCTGTTTTTCAGCAACAGTCAGATCCTGTCCAGCTCTTTCTTCTTCAGAACTATTTAGATACCTTTCCTGATTTACAGCTTTCTAAAGGCCAATTTAATCAATTGATAAGTTATCTAAGGAAAAATGGTTCAGGAAAGATTCCCCTAAAAAATGGTTATGAACTAGTAAAAACACAGACTTCTTTCCTAATAAGGAAAGAAGAGGCTATCTCTTTATCCCCTTCTTGTCTCTTAGAATTTGGAAAATCTGTTGAGTTTGAGGATTATACCTTGACTTTTTCAGAATTCAATGACGTTTCTAACGCAGATACTATTAGTATTTGGTCAGATTCCCCTATAGTGATTCGTCATAGAAAAGAAGGCGATAAGATTGACCTTGGTAGTCACCATAAAAAATTAAGACGACTATTTATAGACAATAAGATTTTAGAGAAGGATCGTCAAAAAGCCATTATAGGAGAACAAGATGATCAGATTATTTTTCTTTATGTTGCTGGGCGTCTCTATTTGAAAAAAAGACCTGAAAATGCTATACTTTATGGCACTGTAGTCATTTATAAGAATTTCTAATCAAATACCATGTTCAAATAACGATGATTGAAGTAAAAGTGGTATAATAACAGAATATTGACTTCGAGAAAGGGAACCCAAATGTTAGAAAAAGACATTAAAAAAGTCCTCTTTTCCCAAGAGGATATCGTAGCTAAAACTAAAGAACTAGGACAACAATTGACAGAGGATTATGCGGGGAAAAATCCTCTACTAGTCTGTGTTTTGAAAGGTGCTGTTCCATTTATGGCAGAACTTATCAAACATATCGATACCCATATTGAGATGGACTTTATGGTCGTTTCAAGTTATGGTGGTGGAACTGTCAGCAGTGGTGAAGTAAAGATTCTTAAAGATGTTGACACTAATGTTGAAGGACGAGACATCATCTTTATTGAAGATATCATTGATACAGGTCGTACGCTCCTTTATCTTCGAGATATGTTCAAGTACCGTAAAGCCAATTCAGTCAAAATCGCAACTCTTTTTGATAAACCAGAAGGTCGTGTTGTTGATATTGAGGCAGATTACGTATGTTACGATGTTCCTAATGAATTTATCGTTGGTTTCGGACTAGACTATGATGAAAAATACCGTAACCTCCCTTATGTCGGTGTCCTAAAAGAAGAAATTTATACAAAATAAGTAAAGGTCTAATTAATTTATGAATAATAAAAATAATAATGGCTTCTTACGGAACGCTTTTCTCTACATCATAGTTATTATTGCGGTTGTAACCGGAGTACAATACTTTGCAGGAGGAAGCCAAAGCCCAAGTCAACAATTGTCTTACACACAGTTGGTTAAGAAAATTGAAGATGGTAAGGTAAAATCTATCACTTATCAGCCAGACGGTAGTATCATTGAAGTTAAAGGTAGCTACAAAAAGGCTGAAAAGGTTGATACTGACCTTAGTCTACCATTTTTAGGTAGTGCATCATCAGAGACACGTAGCTTTACATCGACTGTGCTGCAGAATGAAACAACCATGCAGAAATTGCAGTCAGCATCAGAAGCAGCTGATGTTAATGTTAAAATGATACGTGAAAGTTCAAGTGGTGCTTGGATTTCATATCTTTTTAGTTACCTACCTTTGATTGGGATTGCTATTTTCTTCCTTTTCATGATGAATCAAGGTGGTAACCGCGGTGCAATGAATTTTGGCCGCAACCGTGCTAAGACTCAATCAAAAGAGAATATTAAAGTTCGTTTCACAGATGTGGCTGGTGCGGAAGAAGAAAAAGAAGAACTTGTAGAAGTCGTAGATTTCCTCAAAAATCCACGAAAATATAAAGCACTTGGTGCACGTATCCCTAAAGGTGTTCTCCTTGAAGGCCCTCCAGGGACAGGTAAAACTCTGCTTGCTAAAGCTGTTGCTGGTGAAGCAGATGTTCCTTTCTTTAGTATCTCAGGTTCTGATTTCGTAGAGATGTTTGTCGGTGTCGGAGCAAGTCGTGTTCGTAGTCTTTTTGAAGACGCTAAGAAGGCCGAACGTGCTATTATCTTTATTGATGAAATCGATGCGGTTGGCCGTCGTCGTGGTACTGGAATGGGCGGCGGTAACGACGAACGTGAACAAACCCTTAACCAACTGTTGATAGAAATGGATGGTTTTGATGGAAATGAGAATATCATTGTCATTGCTGCAACCAACCGCAGTGATGTTCTTGATCCAGCCCTCCTACGTCCAGGACGTTTTGACCGTAAAGTTCTTGTTGGTCGCCCAGATGTAAAAGGCCGAGAAGCTATCTTGAAAGTCCATGCGAAGAATAAACCATTGGCTGAAGATGTTGACCTTAAAGTTGTTGCTCAACAAACTCCAGGTTTTGTTGGAGCTGACTTAGAGAATGTCTTGAATGAAGCAGCCCTAGTTGCCGCACGACGTAGTAAGACTAGAATTGATGCTAGTGATATCGACGAAGCAGAGGATCGTGTTATTGCTGGACCATCTAAGAAAGACCGCCAAGTTTCAGAACACGAACGTAAAGTTGTGGCTTACCATGAAGCAGGTCATACAATTGTTGGTTTAACACTTTCTAGCGCTCGTGATGTTCACAAGGTTACTATTGTTCCACGAGGTCGCGCAGGTGGTTATATGATTTCTCTACCAAAAGAGGATCAGATGTTGTCATCTAAAGATGAGCTAAAAGAACAATTGGCAGGACTTATGGGTGGACGTGTTGCAGAAGAAATTATTTTCAACGTTCAAACCTCAGGCGCTTCAAATGACTTTGAGCAAGCAACACAGTTAGCACGTGCAATGGTTACTGAATATGGTATGAGCGAAAAACTTGGACCAGTCCAATATGAAGGTAATCATGCGATGAATCCAGGACAATTTACGACAGATAAGTCTTACTCAGCTCATACAGCTCAACTTATTGACGAAGAAATTCGATCACTTTTAGTTGAGGCACATGACAAAGCAACTGAAATTATCAATGCAAACCGAGAAACACATGCTCTCATTGCAGAAGCTTTGCTTAAGTATGAAACACTTGATGCTGCACAAATCAAGTCAATTTATGAGACTGGTAAGATGCCGGAGGATTCTCTTGGAGATTCAGAAGAAGATAATCATGCCCTATCTTACGATGAAGTCAAAGAAAGAATTGAAAATAAAAATAAAGATGAAGAAGAGTAAGGAGTTTTACTCTTCTTTTTTTAGATAAATCGAGAGAAGAAATACTATTAAAAATATTATAAAAAAAGAAAATTAAAATCAATACAAGTTATTGACAAGACAGGTCAGAGATGATATTA
>NZ_KV831728.1:0-19517 GCF_001837205.1 Streptococcus sp. HMSC064D12 | reverse complement strand
CACAGCTAGTGGTTTTCGTAAGATAAAAAAAAGCGTTTATAACGCTTTTTTCATTTTATGCACCTGGATAAATGTAAGATACTGAACCTGGTGTAGTTGAGTTTTGTGGGTCAAACCAACCACGATAGTTATTGATTTGTTGTTGACCTTGATAATTTGACTCCAAGATTTGAATTTGACCATCTTGATCAACTTGTGTTACATAACCAACGTGACCATAACCACCATCAGTCCAACATACAATTGATCCTGTCACAGGTGTTGAACCTACAGCATAACCTTGGCTAGCAGCGCTTCCTGCCCAATCGCCACCATTACCCCACCAGTTACTTACCCATGGAGCAACTTCCTTAACACCCCATGTACATTGACCAACTGGGTAACGATTCCAAGTAGCATCTGAATCAGTAGCTGTTACCTCTGAAGAAGAAGCTTCTGTCGTTTCCTCAACTGCTGTCGTAGCACCTGAAACTTCCAAGCTTCCACCAGGAACAATTGTTGACCAAATAGTCATGCCATTTTCAGCTGCCAATTGATAAGGATCTACCCCATACTGACTAGCAATCCCGAAGAATGAATCTCCATTTTGAACTGTATAAGTATCAGCATTAACTGTTTGTGCGACTGTAAGACCGAGCAATAATGCACTTGAGGCTGCTACCAAAGCAGCTTTTTTTGTAGTTTTCATATTTCCCCCTGAATAAGATTAATATAAAATTAGTTTAACACTCACATATTTTAATGCGATTAAGGGTGAATAAAGAAATATGACAAAAGAAAACAGCTCAGTTAAAACTACGTAATTTGTCCAAGAACTTAATGAATTTAAAAGAAAAAGAAAACCAGGCATAACCTGATTTTCAAATTTAATTTCTTAATAAATATCCAAGTAGTTATCAATTTCCCATTGTGAAACAAAGGTAGCATAGCTTGCCCATTCCATACGTTTCGCATCAAGGAAGTTAGTATAGATATGATTACCCAAAGCTTGACGAACCACTTCATCTGTTTCCAATGCTTTAAGAGCGTTACGAAGTGTTGATGGCAAATCAATAATACCTGCTTCTTTACGTTCTTCAGGAGACATTGAGTAGATATTTGTTTCAACTGGATCTGGAGCATCAATCTTGTTGATAATACCATCAAGACCAGCTTCCAAAAGAACAGCAAGTGCCAAGTATGGGTTTGCCATTGGGTCTACTGAACGCAATTCCAAACGTGTACCCATACCACGAGACGCAGGAACGCGGATCAATGGTGAACGGTTGCTACCTGCCCATGCAATATATACAGGAGCTTCGTATCCAGGAACCAAACGTTTGTAAGAGTTCACTGTTGGGTTAATAATTGCAGTATAGTTGTATGCATGTTTCATCAAACCACCAAGGAAGTAGTAAGCATCTTGAGACAATTGCATACCACGTGGATCCTCTGGATCAAAGAATGCATTTCCTTCTTCAGTGAAGAGAGACATGTTACAGTGCATACCGCTACCAGCAATACCATATTTAGGTTTCGCCATAAATGTCGCATAAAGACCATGTTTACGAGCGATTGTCTTAACAACCAATTTGAAAATTTGGATATTATCACAAGCCTTCAAAACATCTGTATACTTGAAGTCGATTTCATGTTGACCAACCGCCACTTCGTGGTGAGATGCTTCAACATCAAATCCCATTTCTGTCAAGACATTAACGATTTCACGACGTGTATTGTCTGCAAGGTCAGTTGGTGCAAGGTCAAAATAACCACCTTTATCGTTAACTTCAAGCGTAGGATTACCTTGTTCATCTAATTTGAAAAGGAAGAATTCTGGTTCTGGTCCAAGGTTAAATGATTTATAACCAACTTCTTCCATATGACGCAAAGCCTTTTTCAAGTTACCACGAGGGTCACCGGCAAATGGTTCACCTGCAGAAGTATAGATATCACAAATAAGACCAGCTACTGCACCATTTTCATCACCCCAAGGGAAAACTGTCCACGTATCAAGATCTGGGTAAAGATACATATCAGATTCGTTGATACGAACAAATCCCTCGATTGATGAACCATCAAACATAGCTTTATTTGAAAGTACCTTATCCAACTGTTCATCTGTCGCAGGAATTTCAACGTTCTTCATAACACCAAGAATATCAGAGAACATTAAACGCAAGAAAGTAACATTCTTCTCTTTGACTTCGCGACGAATATCAGCTGCTGTGATTGCCATAATAGGGGTCTCCTTTATAAAAACCAAAAATAAAAGTTCAAAGCGTAATTAGATACGCAAGTTACCAAATTGTTGTGACGGGGTCGTAAAACGGCCTTGCTGAAGGAGTTCATCATGCAAGATACGTCGAACGTCCGCATCTGTTAAAGCCGCTTGTTTTTGTTGGGCACGAACTTCACGTTCTTCGTACTCATGCTTAATCGCTGCAATATTGTAACCATCATCCAAAAAATCTTTGATTTCCAATAAACGATCCATATCATTTAATGAGTACATCCGACGATTTCCAGCTGTACGTTCAGGTTGAATTAAACCTTGATCTTCATAGTAACGAATTTGACGAGCAGTTAAATCCGTCAATTTCATAACTGTACCAATCGGAAAAACAGCTAGAGAACGCCTTAATTCTTTCTCTCTTGCCATGATCATCCTCCTTTCCTAACAATTATATTCTGAATATTTCTACATGTCAACAGTTTATGTTACTTTTTCTTACACAATGAGCAATTCCCGAACATTATATTGTATATCCGCTCTAATTTAAGGATTTTATCAAAAAAATATAAAAAATAGAGTTCAATAGAACCCTATTATTCTTATTTTAAGTGTTTAAGTAACCAATCATAATCATAATTGACAAGGATTGCTATAAAGACTCCACAGAAAGTTTCAAAGACTCGAGCAATCACATAAGTGAAGGTATTATCAGGTGGAATAGACAAGGTAATAATCAGAAGTGCAGCCACCCCTCCAATAACACCAGATGCATTATTAAAGGACACATTAATGACAATCGTCAGCATTGTCAAAATTGGAACCAATAGCAAAGTCACCCAAACTGAATGATTAAACCACATATTCACAAAGTAAAATAATAGAGACAAAAGCCCTCCAACCGTATTCGCAAAAATACGTGATTTACCAAACTGAATACTTCTATCAAAGTTTTCTCGAAGACTAAAGACTGCTGTCAAACAACCAATCTGAAGCCCTTCCCAGCCTAAAGCGGAAAAAAGACCTAAAACTAGAAAGACAGCAATCCCCGTCTTAAGTGTACGCATACCAAATTTAAATTTTTTCGGTTCAAATTTCAATCCCATTTTACTATTTTAACATGATTATGAAACTTTTGGCTACTTCTACAGTATTATGCCACAAAGTTCAAACTAATGATCGCAATTTTTTGAGAGAAACTTACTTCCCAATAATAGTTTTAGCCTCTATCAAATACTCAATGAGATAACACAAAAAAAAGTTGGTTTCCCAACTCTTTCCATTCTAATAGACTTATTTATCAGTAAGTGCAGCCAATCCTGGAAGTTCTTTACCTTCAAGAAGTTCCATAGAAGCACCACCACCAGTAGAGATCCATGAGAATTTATCTGCACGTCCAAGGTTGATTGCTGCGGCAGCTGAGTCACCACCACCGATGATTGATTTAACGCCTGGTTGTTTCACGATAGCGTCCATCACACCAATTGTACCAGCTTGGAAGTCAGGGTTTTCAAATACACCCATAGGACCATTCCATACAACTGTTTTCGCACCAGTCAAGGCTTTATCGAATTCAGCAATTGATTTAGGACCGATATCCAAACCAAGGAAACCTGGGTCTACTGCTTCACCTTCAGTGTCTTTAACTTCAGTGTAGTCAGCAAATGCATTAGCTTCTTTTGAGTCAACTGGCAAGATCAATTTACCGTTTGATTTTTCAAGAAGAGCTTTAGCAACATCAAGTTTATCTTCTTCTACAAGTGAGTTACCGATTTCGATACCTTGTGCTTTGTAGAATGTGTAAGTCATACCACCACCGATAAGAACTTTATCAGCTTTTGCAAGAAGGTTTTCGATAACACCAATCTTATCAGATACTTTAGAACCACCAAGGATAGCTACGAATGGACGCTCTGGAGTTTCAACTGCTTCTTTGATGTAAGCAATTTCGTTTTCAAGAAGGAAACCAGCAACAGCTTTGTCAACGTTTGCTGAGATACCAACGTTAGATGCGTGTGCACGGTGAGCTGTACCGAATGCATCGTTTACGAAGATACCATCTCCAAGTGATGCCCAGTATTTACCAAGTTCAGGATCATTTTTAGATTCTTTCTTGCCATCAACATCTTCAAAACGAGTGTTTTCAACCAAGAGAACTTGTCCATCTTCAAGAGCGTTAACAGCTGCTTCCAATTCAGCGCCACGTGTAACTCCTGGGATAAATTTAACGTCTTGACCCAATTTAGCAGCCAAGTCAGCAGCTACAGGAGCAAGTGATTTACCTTCTTTGTCAGCTTCTTCTTTTACACGTCCAAGGTGAGAGAAGAGGATTGCACGTCCACCTTGTTCAAGGATATACTTGATTGTTGGAAGAGCAGCAGTGATACGGTTATCATTAGTGATCACACCGTCTTTTACAGGAACGTTGAAGTCAACACGAACGAGAACTTTTTTCCCTTTCAAGTCAACATCTTTAACAGTCAATTTAGCCATTTGATCAGACTCCTTAATTTTTTAATACGTTTTCATTATATCACAAAATACCTAAAAGAGATAGCAAAATCAGAAGGATTTCTAGCTTATTACTAGTACAAGTACATCTACCATATAATCAAAATAGAAAGGCAGAATAACAATGAAAAAACAACTAAATAAAATTCAGAAAAAAGCTGATCAGGATTTACATATAATCCTCATACTTACACTTATTCCTCTTTTCTTCTTTCTTACCTTTAAACAAACTCTCGTTTCCTATATTAACCAAACCTCAGTCTCACTATGGACACGTTTAATCCTATTAGCCAGTTTGCAATTTGCCATTGCAGTTTTTGAAACGCCCTTTAACTTGCTTCAAAAGAGCCTTATTTTCTGTACAAAAAAAGAAGAGCCTAAGCTCTTCTTAATATACTATTGAATTATTTAGCAATTTTTGCGAAGTATTCAAGAGTACGTACAAGTTGTGAAGTGTATGACATTTCATTGTCGTACCATGACACAGTTTTAACCAATTGATGTCCATCAACAGTTTGAACTTTAGTTTGAGTTGCGTCAAACAATGAACCGAATGACATACCAACAACGTCAGAAGATACGATTGGATCTTCAGTGTAACCGTAAGATTCGTTAGCAGCTGCTTTCATTGCTGCGTTAACTTCATCAACAGTTACTTCTTTGTTAAGGACTGAAACCAACTCAGTTACAGAACCTGTTGGAACTGGAACACGTTGAGCAGCACCGTCAAGTTTACCGTTCAATTCAGGGATAACCAAACCGATAGCTTTAGCAGCACCAGTTGAGTTAGGAACGATGTTAGCAGCACCAGCACGAGCACGACGCAAATCACCTTTACGGTGTGGTCCATCAAGGATCATTTGGTCTCCAGTGTAACCGTGGATAGTAGTCATCAAACCTTGTTTAACACCAAAGTTATCTTGCAATGCTTTAGCCATTGGTGCCAAACAGTTAGTTGTACATGAAGCACCTGAAATAACTGTTTCAGTACCATCAAGTGTATCGTGGTTAGTGTTGAATACGATTGTTTTAACATCGCTTCCACCAGGAGCAGTGATAACAACTTTCTTAGCACCACCATTAGCGTGCAAGTGTTTTTCAGCAGCTGCTTTAGTTGCAAAGAAACCAGTTGCTTCAAGAACGATTTCTACACCGTCACTAGCCCAGTCAATTTGTTCTGGATCACGTTCAGCAGAAACCTTAACGAATTTACCGTTAACTTCAAATCCACCTTCTTTTACTTCAACAGTTCCGTTGAAACGACCTTGAGTTGTGTCATATTTCAACAAATGTGCAAGCATTGTAGGATCTGTAAGGTCATTGATGCGTGTAACTTCAACACCTTCTACGTTTTGGATACGACGGAAAGCAAGACGACCGATACGACCGAAACCGTTAATACCAACTTTAACTACCATTAGTGATTTCCTCCTTATGAAAATCAAATAAATATAATTTTGAGAGCAAGCTCTCCCTATTGTGAAAAGATTAACTTGAGCGCTTTCAATTCAATCTTTCAACAGTCATATTATATAATTTTTTTCAAAAAATTGCAAATAGAAAAGGCACTTACTTTCATAAGTACCTTAACTTTATAAGTTCTAATTAAGCTTCACCAGAATTTTTCTTGATGATTTCTTCTTGAACTGATTTAGGAACATCTTCATAGTGGTCAAATACCATCATGAATGTACCACGACCTTGAGTTGCAGAACGAAGTGTTGTTGCATAACCGAACATTTCAGCAAGTGGAACATATGCACGAACGATTTGGCTGTTACCGTGTGCTTCCATACCATCAACACGTCCACGACGAGCTGTAACGTGACCCATAACGTCACCAAGGTTTTCTTCAGGAACAGTGATTGTTACAAGCATCATTGGTTCAAGGATAGTTGGTTGTGCAGTCTTAGCAGCTTCTTTAAGTGCAAGAGATGCAGCGATCTTGAAGGCAGTTTCAGATGAATCGACATCGTGGTATGAACCATCGTAAAGCTTAGCTTTGATGTCAACCATTGGGTATCCAGCAAGGACACCGTTAGCCATAGATTCTTCCAATCCTTTTTCTACTGCAGGGATGAATTCACGTGGAACCACACCACCGACGATAGCATTTTCGAATTCGAAACCTTTACCTTCTTCATTTGGAGTAAATTCAATCCAAACATCACCAAACTGACCTTTACCACCAGATTGACGTTTGAAGAATCCACGTGCTTGTGTAGCTGCACGGAATGTTTCACGGTATGATACTTGTGGAGCACCTACGTTTGCTTCAACTTTGTGTTCACGTTTCAAACGGTCAACAAGGACATCAAGGTGAAGTTCACCCATACCAGAGATAACTGTTTCACCAGTTTCAGGGTTAGTTTCAACACGGAATGTTGGATCTTCTTCAGCAAGTTTTTGAAGACCGATACCCATCTTATCTTGGTCAGCTTTAGTCTTAGGCTCAACCATCAATTGGATAACTGGTTCTGGAACTTCGATTGACTCAAGAATAACTTTAGCTTTTTCATCAGTCAATGAGTCACCAGTTGTAGTATCTTTCAAACCGATAGCAGCAGCGATATCACCAGCGTATACTTGTTCAATTTCTTGACGGCTGTTAGCGTGCATTTGAAGGATACGTCCGATACGTTCACGTTTACCTTTAGATGTGTTCATTACATATGAACCTGATTGAAGGATACCTGAGTAAACACGGATAAATGTCAAACGACCTACAAATGGGTCAGTCATGATCTTGAAGGCAAGAGCTGCAAATGGCTCATCATCAGATGCTGGACGAGTTTCTTCTTCGTCTGTATCTGGGTTGATACCTTTGATTGCAGGGATATCAAGTGGGCTTGGAAGGTAATCGATAACCGCATCAAGCATCAATTGAACACCTTTGTTCTTGAAGGCAGAACCACAAAGAACTGGGAAGAATTCAACGTTGATTGTTGCACGACGGATAGCTGCTTTCAATTCCTCGTTAGTGATTTCTTCACCTTCAAGGTATTTCATCATCAAATCTTCGTCAGTTTCAGCAACTGCTTCAATCAATTTTTCACGGTATTCGTTTGCTTGATCAACGTAATCAGCTGGAATATCTTCTTCAAGAATATCTGTACCAAGGTCATTAGTATAGATTTCAGCTTTCATTTTAATCAAGTCAATGATACCACGGAAATCATCTTCAGCACCGATTGGCAATTGGATTGGGTGTGCGTTTGCTTGAAGACGATCGTGAAGTGTGCTTACTGAGTAAAGGAAGTCTGCACCGATTTTATCCATTTTGTTGGCAAATACGATACGTGGAACACCATACTCAGTTGCTTGACGCCAAACTGTTTCAGTTTGAGGTTCTACACCTGATTGTGAGTCAAGAACGGTTACGGCACCATCCAATACACGGAGTGAACGTTGTACTTCGATTGTGAAGTCCACGTGTCCTGGTGTATCAATGATGTTAACGCGGTGACCATCCCATTGTGCTGTTGTAGCGGCAGATGTGATTGTGATACCACGTTCTTGTTCTTGCTCCATCCAGTCCATTTGTGATGCACCTTCGTGAGTTTCACCGATTTTGTGGATTTTACCAGTATAGTAAAGGATACGCTCTGTTGTAGTTGTTTTACCGGCATCGACGTGGGCCATGATACCGATATTACGAGTTTTTGCAAGTGAAAATTCGCGTGCCATTAGGTTTATTCTCCTATAAATATTTTAGTTTACTTATTTATTATAACATTATTGTCAAAAAACGGATAGGCAGGACCTACCCGTTTTTTCACTAATATTTAACTGGTTTTCAAATGATATGAATGATATTATTTGAATTCAGAGTCAGCCTATTACAAATCCATAATCTTAGCTTATGAATATATGACTGTAATTCAGCTTGAAACTTATGATTACCAGCGGAAGTGTGCAAAGGCACGGTTTGCTTCAGCCATTTTGTGAGTATCTTCACGTTTCTTAACTGATGCACCAGTGTTGTTTGCAGCATCCATGATTTCTTTTGCAAGACGATCTTTCATAGTGTGTTCACCACGCGCACGTGATGCGTTAACCAACCAACGAAGACCAAGAGTTGTACGACGTTCTGGACGAACTTCAACTGGGACTTGGTAGTTTGAACCACCGACACGACGTGCACGTACTTCAAGTACAGGCATGATGTTGTCCATAGCTGTTTCAAATACTTCAAGAGCATCGTTTCCAGTTGCTTCTTTGATTTGCTCGAAAGCATCGTATACGATTGTTGCAGCAGTACCACGTTTACCGTCAAGCATTACACGGTTGATAAGACGTGTAACGATTTTTGAATTGTACAATGGATCTGCCAATACTTCGCGTTTAGGCGCTCTATTTTTACGACTCATTTTATCTTATCTCCCTTCTTATCCTTTAGGACGTTTAGCACCGTATTTAGAACGGCTTTGTTTACGATCAGCTACACCTGCAGTATCAAGTGCACCACGGACGATGTGGTAACGTACCCCTGGAAGGTCTTTTACACGTCCACCACGGATAAGAACAACGCTGTGTTCTTGGAGGTTGTGTCCGATACCTGGGATGTAAGCAGTAACTTCGATAAGGTTGCTCAAACGTACACGAGCGAATTTACGAAGGGCTGAGTTAGGTTTCTTAGGTGTCATTGTTCCAACACGTGTTGCAACACCACGTTTTTGTGGTGAAGATACGTTAGTTTGAACTTTTTTGTGGCTGTTGTAACCAACGTTCAAAGCTGGTGATTTAGATTTTACAACTTTTGATTGACGTGGTTTACGAACCAATTGGTTAATTGTAGGCATCTACATTCTCCTGTGTTTTTTTATTTTTGGTTGATATGGCACTTGGTGACAGCCCATATCTGTGTGTACTTTTGCAACTTATGTCAGCACGTCTCTGTACACTTTTGAGAGACCAAAAGTAAAAAGTACCGTTTAATATAGTATCATTTTTTGATAATTATTGTCAAGACTTTCTTGTTAAAAAGAAAAATTCCTAATCGTTAAATTAGGAATACTATCGTAGATTAATTATTTGTCAAAAATATTACCGACTTCAACTTCTACCTTCTGTGCTTTTACATCGATGTCAGAAACAGTAAGTAATGATTTATATTCATGGATATCACGATCACCTTTAGCATTTTCTGCGAATACAGCTACACCTACTAACTCACTATCAAATTCTGAAAGCAAGCTAATCATACCCGTAATGGTACCACCACCTTTAAGAAAATCATCAACAATAAGGACGCGGCTATTTGGTTTCAAACTACGTTTTGAAAGAAACATCTTTTCAATACGATCACTTGAACCACTAACATAGTTTACCGATACGGTTGAACCTTCTGTAATTTTCAAGTCACGACGAACGATAACAAATGGAATGTTCAAGACATCTGCTACTGCATTTGCTAAAGGAACTCCTTTAGTTGCAACAGTCATAACGGCATCAATTTTTTGTCCTTTAAAGGCACTAGCAATGATACGACCAACATTTTTCAAAATAGACGGTGTACTCAGTAAATCAGATAGGTAGAGATAACCACCTGGTAAGATACGATCACTCTCGGAAAGACGTTTACAAAGATCTTCAACCAGACTTCTTGCATCTTCATCAGAAATAGTTGGTGTAAACATAACGCCACCAGATGCACCCGTTACTGTTTCGATTTCTCCTATCTGACTTTCCTCAAAAGCTTTTTTAATGATAGCAACATCTTCTGAGATTGAAGACTTTGCAGCTTCATAACGCTCTGCAAAGGTGTTGAGGCTTGTCAATTGATAAGGATTATTAATCAGGTAGTTTGAAATCACTACCATGCGCTCACTTCGTTTTAATTTCATATGTTACCTATATTTTCTGTACTTTTTAACTATTATACCATAATACAGCAAAAAACGAACATTTTCATATAAAATGCTCGCTTAATTTCGATTTTAATCAAATTTTGGCTTGTAGAAAGAACGATTATCCATAGCAAAGAGACGATTTGTCATTTCTCCTGGACCTACTAGATTAAGGGCTGTCGTCATCATCATCATACTGGCATCAAGATTATCAATCATATGAATAATTTCTGCTTCCATAATACGAGGTCGCACTGGGCTACCATACTCTAGTTGTCCGTGGTGGCTGAGAATGACATGACGCAAAACAACGACATCCTCACGCGTATCATCAATATTGAGCTCCATGAGCACCTTAGTGATTTCTTCATCAATCAAAGCAATATGACCAATTAAGTTTCCACGAACCGTATACTCAGTATTTTCAGGACCAGTAAGTTCAATAACCTTAGCCAAATCATGAAGCATAATTCCGGCAAAGAGTAGGCTCTTATTGAGCTCTGGATAAATATCTCCAATGCTGTCCGCTAGGCGAACCATAGTAGCTGTATGATAGGCTAGTCCACTTTCAAAAGCATGATGATTTGTTTTAGCAGCTGGAAAAGTGAAGAACTCTTTATTATACTTTCGATAAAGGGCACGAACAACACGCTGCCAAGTTGCTTCCTCAATCTTGAAAATCATTTGCTCTAGGTATTCGCGTACTTCGGAAGGATTTACTGGTGGTTTCTCTTTGAAATCAGCCGGATCATTTGGCTCACCAAATGTAGGCAAGCGTAAGGTAATTTGGTTTACCTGAGGAGTATTATTATAAACCTCTCGACGGCCCTCCATATGCACTACTTTACCTGCGGTAAATTCTTCGACATTATAAGGCTGAGCATCCCATAGGTTGCCTGAAATCTCTCCAGTATCATCCTGGAATGTAAAGGCAATGTAATCCTTTCCTGCTCTTGTCTTACGTACCTCTGCACGCTTAATCAGATAAAAACCTTCAAAATACTCGTCTTTTTTCATTTGATTAATCTTCATGCTTGTCCTCGTTTTCTAATCGTGGTAAATCCAACAAACTTTGTGTCGCACTGTCTTGATAGGTTTCAATTGTATCAAGAGCTCTAACAATTGCCCTACTCCTTGTGTTGAGAAGACTATCGACTGTTTTACTCGCTGTATTCAATTGTTTCTGAGCTTTAGCTAACATATCTCCAAACCTGCCAAATTCTAGTTTGACGTTACCTAAAATCTTACTAATATCATCCGCATTCTTTTGAATATTCAAAGTTCTAAAACCTACAGACAATGAATTCAAGAGTGCTGATAAGGTTGACGGCCCTGCGATAACAATATTCTCCTCACGACGAAGGGCGTCAAAGAAGGCTGGTTGGCGTACTACCTCAGCATAAAGCCCTTCCGTCGGCAAAAATAATATGCCAAAATTTGTAGTTTCAGGTGGGTTAAGATACTTCTTGTTAATATCCTTTGCAAATCGCTTAATACTAGTCAAAAGTGACTTACGGTGATTCTCAATCTCCTCTTTATTACCAGACTCATAAGCATCTTCCAGACGATAGTAATCTTCCAAAGGAAACTTAGAATCAATGGGAAGGTAGATATATTCATCTTTATGGTTTCCTGGCATTTTGATTGCATATTCAACTCGTTCACTTGAACCTGATACCGTAGGAAATTCTCGTTCGTACTGATTAACAGTCAATATGTCTTCAATAATTTGTCCTAATTGAAGCTCACCCAGAATACCTCGTGTTTTTGTATTTGAAAGGACCTTGTTAAGACTTCCAACATCCTTGGCTACATTTTTCATTTCCCCCAAGCCCTGATTAACAGACTCTAATTGTCTTGAAACCGTCTCAAAAGAGGCTTGTAAACGTGTTTGTAAGGTTTGCTCAAGTTTCTCTTCAACTGTCTGACGCATTTGTTCCAAACGTTTCTCATTGGAATCCTGCATATCTTTAACAGCTTTGGTTAAGCTTTGGTTTATTTGCTCAAGACGTTGGTCAGAACGGTCTCGATTATCAGACAAATTTTGATGTAAAACCTCTCGGATATCTGTCAACTGTTGATATAGTTCCATCTGCAATTGGTTCAATTGCTTTGTCGTTTCCAGTTGGTTTGTCTTAGCAAAACTTTCCAATTGAAACGAAACTTGATCTGAAAGATTATCTGCATTTTCTTCCAAACTCTTATTAATCTGTTCTTTTAACTCCATATTCTTCAAGAAAAGAACAATAAGAATCCCCAAGCTTAATAAAGTTAAAAGTGTAAGTAGATAGATCATACTAACTCCTATCTTTAGTCTGGATGACAATCACATATCCATTTGGCACAATCACTTGAATTGGACCATCAACGAATTCATTGCTAGAATAGATTTTCTTCTGGAAATAATTCATACTAGTTAATTCGTATTTTGCTCCCAAAATCGTCAGTTCTCCATCACCCTCATGTAAAAAAGAAACATATGTCATTCCAGGTTCTGGTAAAACTTTATGACTTCCTTCTGGATAATAAGTAATCTTATTTTGCTTATCTCGCAAACAGATACGCCTCATAAAAGGAGCTAATTCAGGATCGCTGACCAAAAATATATTTGATAACATATGATCAATTCTGCCACCAAAAGCACCGAAAATAGTTACTTCCGCCACAGGATATAACTGAAATGTAATTTTTAGGGCTAACTCTGTATCCGTGTCATCCTTTTCAGCCGGAGCAATCATACAATCTTTGGTAGCTGATTGGATCATCTCTAACTCTGACCGAGATACTGAATCAAAGTCTCCAACAGCCAAATCAATAGGTAAACCTAACTCCAACAAACGTAAGCACGCACGATCCACCCCAACAAAATAATCAAAATCGGTAGTGAACCACTCTAGCTCACCACCGACAAATAAAGCTATTTTAGGCATCGATAGCATCACGAAGCGTTTGAACTTGCGCTGTCAAATCAGGATTTTTGAAGAGGTAAGAGCCCGCGACAAAAACATTAGCCCCCGCCTTGGCACATGCTGCAATAGTGTTATTATCTACACCACCATCAACTTCAATATCGAATGAATAGCCACCTTTTTCGCGAAGCTCCACAACGCGCTCTACTTTAGACATCATTTCTGGAATGAACGCCTGACCACCAAAACCTGGATTTACAGTCATGATAAGTACTTGATCCACTAAATCAAGTACAGGAATAAGTGCCTCAACTGGGGTTCCAGGATTAATCACAACACCTGCTTTCATACCAGCAACTTTGATTTTCTGGAGGGCACCATGGATATGCCTAGTGGCTTCAACATGAATGGTCATGATATCTGCACCAGCTTGTGCATAGGCATCCACATAACGCTCAGGATCAACAACCATAAGGTGACAATCAAAAACTAACTTGCTATGTTTACGCATACTAGCAACCACATCTGCTCCCCAACTGATATTAGGAACAAATTGACCATCCATAATATCAATGTGAACATATTCCGCACCTGATGCATCAATACGAGCTAGTTCTGAAGCAAAATTAGCATAATCAGCAGCTAGGATAGAAGGAGCAATTTTATATGACATGAGAGACCTACTTTCTTTTTACAGTTTTTTTATATGTTTCACGACGATTTTCAATTTCACTTAGAAATTGAAGGTAATTATCATAACGGACTTGCCAGATTTGGCCATTTTCAACCTCTTCCTTAACAGCGCAAGAAGGCTCATGGGTATGAGTACAAGAACGGAATTTACAACCATGACTAGCTTGACGAATTTCCGGAAAAGCTTCACTCAAGTCCTCTGCATTATCCACTTCATAATCTAGCGAAGAGAATCCTGGTGTGTCAGCAATCTTCCCACCATGAACGTCATAAAGACTTACAGCCCTTGTAGTATGACGTCCACGACCTAAACTGTCTGAAATCTCACCTGTTTCTAAATGTAACTGTGGGGCAATACGGTTCAACAAGGTTGATTTTCCAACACCCGTCTGTCCCATAAAGACTGTTATTTTATCAGTCAAGAGCGGCAATAGTTCTTCCAAACTGAAGATAAAATCAAAACCAATTCTTTGATATTGTTTTTGAATGGCTTTCATTTCTGAATCATCTTCAACCAAGTCCATCTTAGAAATATAGATTACAGGCTTTATATTTTTATGCTCTAGTAGAACCAAAAAACGGTCCAAAAGATTACAGTTAAAATCCGGTTCCTTAACAGACATAATAACCACAGCCTGATCTATATTGACAATGGGTGGACGCACTAAACTATTGATTCGTTGACCAATTTTAAGGATATAACCTTCTGAATTTTCCTCTGCTGAAAATTCAACAAAATCTCCAACATAAGGTGTTTGTCCTTTTTTTCTAAAATTTCCTCGTGCACGCGTCTGGTATATAACACCATCATGCTCTACATAATAGAAACCTGCCAGTGCTTTGATAATTCTTCCTTGCAAGTGAACTCCTCATTCGTTTAATAGCCCTATTATATCACAAATTAGAAAGCTTTTCTGGAACAAAAAAACGGATTTTCCATTTCCCATGGGCCTCCTTGCATTTTCAATAGATTGCAGTATAATAGGCATATCATCTGCGGAGGTGGTGGAATGGCAGACACGCATGCTTCAGGCGCATGTGCTTTTTCAAGCGTGAGGGTTCAAATCCCTTTCTCCGCATAACTAATAATCCCACTGAGATTCAGTGGGATTTTTGAATTATAGGCCTGCTTCTCTCAAAGCATCTGATAAATGTGCAAAATCAGAAATAGATAAAGCCTCTCCACGAATAGAAGGTTTTATATCTGCAATTTCCAATGCCTTCTCAAGTTTGGATTTTACTTCTTCAGATTTACCAAAATGATTTGTTAAATTATTCCACAATGTCTTACGACGATGGACAAAGCTAGCCTTAGCCACTCGGAAAAGGAAATCCTCATCTTTAACTTCAACCAACGGTTGTTCACGACGCGTCATCTTCAAAATGGCTGAGTCAACATTAGGTGCTGGTACAAAGACTGTACGAGGGACAATGAACGCCACTTTAGCGGTCATATAATACTGAACGGCAATTGATAGAGAACCATAGGCCTTGCTATTAGGCTCTGCAGAAATGCGGTCAGCGACTTCTTTTTGCATCATAACAACAAATTCTGCAAAAGGAATCTTACTCTCAATCAAATGCATCAAGATTGGCGTCGTAATATAATATGGCAAATTGGCTACAACCTTAATTGGTAGTTCTGGATTTTTAAATTCTTTTACCCGTGTCTGCAAATCTGCCTTGAGAACATCTTCATTAATCACGTTAACATTATCATGATCATGTAATGTATCCTCTAAAATCGGAACCAATCGATCATCAATTTCAAATGCCATAACTTCCGCAGCATTTTCAGCCAAGAATTCTGTTAATGCTCCGATACCAGGTCCAATTTCGATTACATTGACATTTTTATCAATCTCTGCCGTATCAACAATTTTTTGTAAAATATTTGTATCTGTTAAGAAGTTCTGTCCGAAAGACTTCTTAAAGGTAAAGCCATGGCGTTCAAGGACAGCCTTGGTCACGCTATAATCTGCAATTCTCATTTATTCTCTTTTCTTGTTAATTTCACGATTTTTATATTTGGACACAAAACAAGTCCAAGTTCTTAATTATCCCAACCTCTATAATAAGCTACTTAATAGCGATTTGATTTTAAGATTACTGGTAGTCTAGTAATTTGACATAGCCTCTTCCAGCTCCTCTAAAGTGATTCCAAACAATTCCAAACGTTTTAGAAGCTGCTTTCCATTGCAATAACCAATACGAAGCACCTCGCCCAAATATTCTCGACGCTTTCGACTATCTGCTCCCATTAGTAGTCCTAACTTCATAAGATTTGATTTACTAATATCAAACTGATTATCATCATCGTAACTACCTAGAACTCCAGATAAGGCCTTTTGAAGATCCTCAAAACTCGCATGCTCAACACCCAATGAACGACCTTTAGTCTTAGATTTTGGTGTTGCTTCCCCACGGTTTAAGAAAGCATGTTTTGCTGTTGGAACAGCTTCCATGATGATTTTACGGATACGTTCACCATTATAGTCCGGATCAGTGAAAACAATCACTCCGCGTAAGTCATTAAGCTTATCAATACGCTCTAAGTCGTCTTCATTAATAGCAGAGCCTCTAGTCTCATAGGTATCCACCTCATAAAAACGTCTCAAATTTGCCGTATCATCCTTACCTTCTACCACGATGACTTCTTGAATTTTTATTTTATTCATCCAGACCAAAAATCCTCATCGCATTATCATAAGTAGCCCTAGCAACCTCTTCACTTGTTAAACCACGAAGCTCAGCAATCTTATCTACTACGTAACGCGTATAGCCTGTACGATTCTCGCGACCACGTTTGGGAACAGGTGCCAAATAAGGTGCATCCGTTTCAACCAGAATCTTATCCAAAGGTAACTTCTGAGCAGCTTCTTGGACATCCAAAGCCTTCTTAAAAGTTACAACACCTGAAAATGAAATCATCATTCCAAGATCAACAAATTTTTGAGCCATTTCAAAGGATCCTGAGTATGAGTGCATAATCCCCCCACGAGGACCAACACCAACCTCTTTAATAACAGCGTAGGTATCCTCAAGTGCATCACGTGTATGGACAACAAAAGGTAAATTGTGTTCCTTTGACAAAGCTATTTGACGCTTAAAGACATCAATCTGAATCTCTTTAGGATCTTCCATCCAATAATAATCCAAACCAATTTCCCCAAGTGCCACTACTTTCGGATTATCCAATTGTGATACAATCATATCCTCAATTTCCTGAGAATAGGACCCTGCTTCCGTAGGATGCCATCCAATCGTACTATATAGTTGATCATACTTCTCTGATAGTGCTAAAGATTTATCAATTGTCGGCTTATCAAAACCAACAATATTCATTTTTATAACACCTAGTTCAGCTGCAAAATCTATTTCTTCTTGTTCTTTTCCTGCAAAATTATCCACATTAAGGTGGGTATGCGTATCAAAAATTTCAATCATAGGTCTATTATAACAAAAACGAGCGAGCATAGCTCACTCACCTTTTCATTTTATTAAACAAAGAGTCGCATATATTCTATCTTTGTACAACGATTCATTACAATATCCTGTCTATTCGCTTGACGAAGAATAGTCTCAGCCTCCTCATTCTCAAGACCAATTTGACTCCAAAAAACTTTTGCATCCGTTTCAAGAAAATCATAAGCAACATCTGGTAAAAACTCACTTCGTCTAAATACATCAACAATATCAATCGAAAATGGGATATCTTTAAGATAAGCATAAACATGCTCTCCAAGAAGCTCCTGGCCTTCTAGTTTGGGATTTACTGGTATGATACGATAACCAGCAGCTTGTAGAAAATGAGCAACCTGATAAGATGCTGCCTCCTTACGATGAGATAAACCAACAATTGCAATCGTCTTTGCTGATTTTAGATAAGACTCTATAACCTCAGCAGTAGGATTTTGAAATGAATAAGACATAAGACTCTCCTTGTCGTTCGAATAAAATAAAAATCCCTAAACGGGACTGTGACGATTAGTTAGCTAAGCTCTGCAACGATAGCTTTAATTTGTTCTTTTGTATGTACACCTGCAACTTGCTTAACAACCTCACCATCTTTTTTGAAGAGTAAAGTTGGAATAGACATGATTCCAAACTTCTGAGCTGTTTCTGGGTTCTCATCAACATCAATTTTAACAATCTTAAGTTCATCTTCTGAAATCTCTTCAGAAAGTTGCTCAAGAATTGGTGCTTGCATCAAGCAAGGCCCACACCAAGTTGCCCAAAAATCAATCAAAACGAGCCCTTCAGCTGTTTCTTGTTCAAATGTAGCATCTGTTACTACTTGTGTCATATATTCATCCTCCTAGACATTATAAAACTTTTGTAGACCTATTCTATATGATTCTAAAGGCCATTGCAAGAATTTGACACATACATAAAAAATTCTTATCAAATATTAATCATTGCCTATCATAGACATCACTTGCTCACAGCCTATCTTGGGAGTATAATAATAAAAAACTAAAAAATAGAAATGAGTAAATATGGATAAAGATGCAATGATTACCTATCTCATAGGTGAACTCAAAAAAGAAAATCTAGAATTACATGATTTGATTATCCCAGAAGAACTCGAGGAAAAGCAAAAGCTTCTCAGAGCGCTCTTTAATACACGTAAACCAATGGCAGCATCAACACAATTCTTGACAATACAAGACCTTTACCTACAAGTTAGGAAAGGGGAACGTGGATTTGTACAACTCACTTCACTCCAGCCCATCCCTCAAGATGATCGCATCTACCTCTGGAAGGGTGATATTACAAGACTTGAAGTAGATGCAATCGTAAATGCAGCCAATAAAACCTTACTAGGATGTATGAAACCACTTCATGATTGTGTAGATAATGCTATTCATACATATGCAGGTGTTCAGTTACGCCAAGCTTGTTTCGAACTCATCTTAGAACAAGGATATGAAGAACCCGTTGGCATGGCTAAAATCACCCCAGCTTACAATCTTCCTTCTGCCTTTGTCATTCATACTGTAGGTCCGAAAATAGTAGACCAACCAACACAAATTGATGAAGATCTTTTAGCAAAAAGTTATCTTTCAGTATTAGCATTAGCTGAGAAAAATAACATTGAATCAATTGCTATTCCATGTCTATCAACTGGAGATTTCAATTTTCCAAAACAAAAAGCTGCCAAAATCGCCATTCAAACAGTCAAAACCTTTATTGATGAATCAAGTATAATAAAAAAAGTTATATTTAACGTATTTGATGATGAAAATTTAACAATTTATCAAAAACTCCTTGCTGAATAAAAAAGAAGAAAATCAAAATGATTTTCTTCTCAGAATGAAGACAAACATCGTTTTTGATGTT
>NZ_KV831727.1:25350-34799 GCF_001837205.1 Streptococcus sp. HMSC064D12 | reverse complement strand
TGGGGAAAGTATGCACTTAATTTGACAATTCAAGGCATAAAAAAGAAGGCAAGACTTGTCTTCTTTTTTAATTATTTCTTACCACCCTTAACTGGTGCCTTATCAGCTTTCTCTATAGCTTCTTTAATTGTATTAGTATAGAGTTTAGCACCACGATTAATTGAGTCGCTATCGGATCCAAAGTGAACCCCATCTGTACCATTCCAGATAGAAATATTTTCTTTAGCCACTTGATACCAGTCAGCAACCGTCACAAAGTCGTATTTCTTAGCCATCTCTAACTCATACTTACGTAACTGAATCAAAGATTGGGCCTCATTACCAGATTTACTACCATTATATGGTGTCACAAAGATAATATGGTGACCCTTAGGTAAATTCTTGATAATTTTATTAATAACGCCTTTATAGTCGTCAATCTCATTAACACCACCAGCAATGACAACATCCTTAGCAAGAGCATTACTATCCGCGTAATCTTTAAGCAAATCATTGATTGTTGATAGGTTACGACTGACTACTGCATCTATAGAGACATTATCAATACTTGATTCCAGCTGATCTTTTGATCTAAGAGCTACGGAGTCCCCTAAAACTGTCACTCCCTTATTCACACCAAATGAAGTAGCCTGACTGTTCTCCGCATTTGTACGCGTTAATTTCATCTTAGTCTGAGCTTGCGACAAACCATTAGCTTCTAAATCTTTCTCGAAGTTCCCTACAGCCGGCGCAAAGAGAGAAATAAGCACTGTAATTAAGGTGAGACCACTAAATACATAAAGCACAATATGTCGGTACGGCGTCAAGTCTAGGTCTATTCCAAAGAGACTGGCCTTTCTTCCTGCAATAAATGGCTCTATTATATAGTAGGAAAGTGTCGCAAAAACAATTGACAGAATCGTTGTCAGAATGACCGCAATAATATTATTGGTCAATTGACTAAAGATAATATATAGCGGCCAGTGAAAAAGATAGACACTATAGCTGATTTCTGCCAGATAACTAATAAGAGCAGGCTCTGATTTTCCAGGCAATTTCTCATGGAGGACACGGGCAGAGTAAATCATAACAGCCGTGAACAAACTAGCCAAAACAAAACCAAATAGATAGGTGATGCGTTCCTCAAAATGAAGGACTAAGCCCAACAATACGAGCAAGGCAAAACTTCCTGCCATATAAAGGACTGTCTTTTTCAGAGTCCAAAGACGTATATTTTTCTTGAACCTAGCGGTCGTTTCATACACACCTGAAAGTGTCGCAAAGAGCGAGCCTAGGAAGAATGGATAGGCATGCGTAATTGATGAGAAATATAAGCGAGAAAAACTATCAACAAAGAAAGCACTAATAAACATTGATAGGAAGCTCACCATAAAGCAAGCAAGAGATACCATAAAGACTAGGCCTCTAAATTGATTTTGGTGTTTGACACGCTTAGCTAGGAACCAAAGCAAGGCACCCCAAAGAATATAATAGTGAACCTCAATAGCCAGACTCCATGTATGGAGATAAATGTGCTGGTTAAACTGGTTCTCGTAATTTCCTCCAGTCAGAATCTCATAATAGTTAGTTACAAAACCGATAACAGAGGTAATTTGACGTCCAATACCTGCAATAAAATCATTTCGAACCAAGAGTGCTAAAGGGGTACAAATAAGAACCATCAACACAAGTGGCGGTACTATCCGATAGAAGCGTCGTCGCATAAAACCAAGGTAATCAATGCGATGCGTCCGAGATACCTCATCAATCAAAAGTGCTGTAATCAAATACCCTGAGAAGGTAAAGAAGACATCAACACCGATGAAGCCCCCAGGAAGAATACTTGGGAAGAAATGATAAATCAGAACCAAAAAAAGTCCTGTCACACGAATATAAGAAAACCAGTTAATTCTCATCCTTTAAAAATCCCCTGCTTAAATTTTCCTTTGTAGGTAACCTTATTTTCAGTAGTCAATTTTCCTTGGCCATCGGCTTGCCCAGACTTGAACTCACCTTGATAAATCCAACCCTCATGAGATTTGAAGGTTCCTTGACCATTAAAGGAACCATTCTTAAATTCTCCTGTGTAGGTATCACCATTGTCATAGGTCAAAGTTCCTTGACCATTCAAACGGTGGTTCTGCATCTGACCTTTATAGGTAATCTTAGTCCCATCAATCTTGATAGAATGTTGCGTTTTTATAGTCACCAAAAACAAGGACAGGGCACATAAAATAATTACCCCTACTGTGATACGCTCAAATTGATTTCGGTCAATATCAATATTTTTAAAATCAAAATCCTTTAGTTGTTTAAAATTCATTGTCTATCCTTAATCCACTGTAACCAGTCTCGACAACCTGCAGTTACCAATTTATATGTTTCTTCAAAGTCACCTGTGTACCATGGGTCCGGCACTCCACCAGGTCTGAAAAGCTTGATTTTATCGTCATAATGCCCTGCAGATATCTGTAGAAGATCCTCAACATTTGACTCATCCATTCCCACAACTAGATCAAAGAACTCAAAATCAGCCTGACTAATCTGCTGTGAGCCCTTGGAAGAGTCAAAAGAAATAGCATATTTCCTTAAAATCTTTTGGGTACCTTGATGAACTGGATTTCCATGCTCCCATGAAGATGTCGCGCGACTTTCGATACGCAAAGACTTTTCTTGGTCCAGCTCTTTCATCACAAATTCTGCCATTGGGCTACGACAAATATTCCCCAGACAAACAAATACAATCTTCTTCATTATTCACCTCTTGCCCAAAAACTATTAAGAGATATGCTCACTTATTTTCTTTGTCAAAATTACGAACACACTTTTAAATCATGAAAGTAGGTTCTCATTAATTTTCATTTAATCAATCCATATTATACCGAAAAACTAATCAAATAGAAAGGTTTCTCTCCTAATCATATCGAAAAATTAGTAACCTTTTTTAATAGTTACAACATTCATATTAATCCATAAGTTTAAGGCGTGAGAAAAGAGAACCTAGTTTCCTAGATTCTCCTTTTGTTGGCTTTAGATATTTGACCAAACACTTTCAAGAATGTTTGTTTGTTCACGTCCTGGTCCTACAGAGAAAGTAGAGATACGTACACCTACCAATTCACCAACACGACGAACATAATTACGAGCATTTTCAGGAAGCTCATCTAAACTACGGCAACCTGTGATGTCTTCTTCCCAACCTGGCAATTCTTCATAGATTGGTTTACAGCGTTTCAACTGCTCAAGACTAGCTGGGTAGTAATCAATACGCTCACCGTCAAGGTCGTAAGCTACACAAATTTTTACAGTGTCAAGACCTGAGAGAACATCGATACAGTTCAAGCTGAGGTTTGTGATACCTGATACACGACGGCTATGGCGCATCACCACTGAGTCAAACCATCCTACACGACGTGGACGTCCAGTTGTTGTTCCATATTCATGACCAACTTCACGGATACGTTCACCCACTTCATCAAATAGCTCAGTTGGGAAAGGACCATCACCAACACGACTCGTATAGGCCTTACATACACCAACGACCTTGTTGATTTTAGATGGACCAACCCCTGAACCGATTGTAACACCACCCGCAACTGGGTTTGATGACGTTACAAATGGGTAAGTACCTTGGTCAATATCAAGCATAACCCCTTGAGCTCCTTCAAAGAGGACACGTTTACCTGCATCAAGAGCGTCGTTCAAGATTACAGATGTATCTGTAACGTATTGCTTAATTTGTTGTCCGTAAGCGTAGTATTCTTCAAAAATCTCATCGAATGATAATTCTTCAGCCTCATACATCTTACTGAAAAGACGGTTTTTCTCAGCTAAGTTTGTTTTCAAACGATCAGCAAAGATTTCTTTGTCCAAAAGGTCTGCAATACGGATACCTACACGCGCAGCCTTATCCATATAGGCAGGCCCAATACCCTTGTTAGTTGTACCAATCTTATTATCACCTTTAGCAGCTTCTTGCAGTTGATCAAGTTTAATATGGTACGGCAAGATAACGTGCGCACGGTCAGAAATACGAAGGCTCTCTGTTGACACACCTTCGGCATGAAGATATTCCAACTCTTTGACAAGTGATTTAGGATTGACCACTACACCGTTCCCGATAACAGAGATTTTCTCTGGGAAGAAAATACCTGATGGAATCAAGTGCAATTTAAATTTCTTACCATCGATAACAATCGTGTGACCTGCATTGTCTCCACCTTGATAACGTGCGATCACTTCGGCATCTTGACTTAGGAAATCTGTAATTTTCCCTTTACCTTCATCACCCCACTGGGTACCCACAACAACTACTGATGTCATATTATTTTGATAACGGACAGCTCCACCTTTACGAGGCTGTCCCCACCTTTCTTGAAAAACTTCACGGTGGGAATTTCACCCACAAGTTTCGCGTTACAGTTTATTATAGCAGAAAAAAGGCTATTTGTTCAACGTTGAAAGCGTTTCTTACAAAATATTCTGACAGTTATAGCTAAGATTGCAACTCGTTATTTACAATCTCTTTTTTATCCTTACATCTTATATAGAACTACCAGCTATTTTATGACCAAATAATTCTACTAGCTATTTAACCTGCTTCATATAATGATTTAACTGCCTTTGATTCTTTAAAATAATTGTCTTGTCAGAATAATTTTTAACAACTGTATGATATTGCTCGACATATTTTTTGGAACGTCCGTCTAATAAAATCCATTTCACAAATGCAAAATCAAATTTTTCATTACAGTCTTCTGCCATGCTAGGACGTGTCTTTCCCCTATATGTTAAATAGCGCCTAAATGCCCGATAGAGACAATTAACTCTGTTAAAGTTGAAAAAGACAATACAGTCAGCTTCCCTCATCCGTTCTTCATAAAGACAGGCCGAGTAATTCCCTTCAATAATCCAATCACGTTGTAGCATAAATGTTGATATATCGTCAGTCATTTCATCAACTGTTCGCTCTTGCCAATTTGATGTAAAATGAATTTTATCTAAATGAAGAACCTCACAATTGTAGTGTTGACCTAAAAAGTTTGCCAAAGTAGACTTTCCAGAGCCGCTATAGCCAATGATTGCAATTTTCAACACAGGTCTCCTTTTTCAATTCTGTTTCCTGACTAATATCATAACACAAAGCATATATCTTAGAAGGAATTATCATTTGGAACAACTCTCGTTTGGACAAACAAGCACGTAAAGTTCTGTTTAAAGTGAGTTCTTTCTTAGAAAAATAAAAAAAAAGACCTACAATCAAGTCTCTTTTCGATATTAAACTGCCCCCTACAGGGCTCGAACCTGTGACCCATGGATTAAGAGTCCACTGCTCTACCAACTGAGCTAAGGAGGCTGGATGCTGTATTGGTACCGATGATCCACGGTTTGTATTGAACCCGCGACGTAAAAAAGCAGGTGGGCGACTCGCTACTAACTTCAGTTGCTTCTGGGTGAGCCAGCCTGCACACTGTTAATAGACCTCTGTCTCCCGATAATACAAAAATTAGTCGGTCAACACTTATATGTGGATTCGTATACCACAGCAATTTCTATGTTTTTATAATACCACTTTTGAAAATTATTGCAAGAGGAAAAATCAATTTTTTGCAATCGTTTTCGTTGATTCCTCTCGTATTACCTAGATAACTTATCGATCCGTTCTTTATTAGCTCCAAGAGCTCTTTCATATTTCCCGGTTTCATTGGGTTGGAAATAATTCACACCTCTTAATTTATCAGGAAGATATTGTTGTTTGACCCACTTTTCAGGATAAGCATGGGGATACTTGTAATCTTGTGCATTGCCCAGTTCCTTGCTTCCAGCATAGTGTCCATCTCTCAAATGACGAGGAATAGGTAAATTCCCTGATTTTCTAAGGTCTGCCAAGGCAGCATCCATAGCCATATAAGCCGAATTCGACTTAGGAGATAAAGCTAAGTCAACAACTACATTAGCAATCAAAATACGCGCCTCTGGGAAACCTACTTTCTGTGCAGCTTCCAAAGCTGTAACCGTGTGAACTTGCGCATCAGGATTAGCTAAACCAATATCCTCGTACGCAATCACAGTCAAGCGCCGTGCTAGACTAGGGAGATCTCCTGCTTCAACCAAACGTGCTGCATAGTGAAGACTGGCATTAACATCAGAGCCTCGAATAGATTTTTGCAAAGCAGAAAGCACATCATAGTGTCCATCACCGTCTTTATCCATGGTGATATAGCTACGTTGTAAACTATTTTCCACTGTATCTAAAGTAATATGGCGAAGCCCATCTTCTGAAGCTGGCGTCGACATGACAGCTAAATCTAAGGAATTATAAGCCGAACGTAAATCACCATTAGTAGCCGTAGCAATAAAATCTAGAGCATCCTCATCTAACTGGACATCAAAGTCAAAGCCACGCTCCTTGTCCTCTAGAACACCTAGGATAGCTTCCTTAATATCCTCGTTAGAGAGTGGTTCCAACTCAAATATTTGTACACGACTACGGATGGCTGGTGTGACAGAAAAAAACGGATTCTCCGTTGTAGCCCCAATCATGATAATATTGCCATTCTCTAAGAGTGGCAATAAAAAGTCTTGTTTAGCTTTATCCAAACGATGAATCTCATCTAGAAGCAGAACTAAGCCACCTGAAAATTTAGCCTCTTCCGCAATTTCCTGCAGGCGTTTCTTGCTATCAACAGTAGCATTAAAGGTTCTAAAAGCAAATTTTGTTGTTCCTGCAATAGCACTAGCTATTGAGGTCTTCCCGATTCCTGGTGGCCCGTAGAGAATCATTGACGACAGCATATTCGCTTCTACCATACGGCGAATAATTTTACCTTCACCAACCAAATGCTTCTGACCAATCACCTCTGAAATTGTACGTGGACGCATGCGTAGAGCAAGATTATCTGGCATCTTCTCTCCTTTTTTAACTGATTTTTTCTTATTATAATAAGCATATACTATTTTGTTATAAAAAGAAATTATAAATAGTTCTTGTCAAACCTAAATTCTTATGATAGAATGTTTTGGTATGTGGTGCTAGCACATCCGTAATAAATTCTACCTAGGAGGAAAACACGAAATGGCTAAAGTATGTTACTTTACAGGACGTAAAACTGTTTCTGGAAACAACCGTTCACACGCTATGAACAAAACTAAACGTGCCGTTAAACCTAACCTTCAAAAAGTTACTATCCTTGTTGATGGTAAACCTAAAAAAGTTTGGGCTTCAGCTCGTGCGCTTAAATCTGGTAAAGTTGAACGCGTTTAATCTTATTGGATATTAAGAGAGATGACTTCAGTCGTCTCTTTTTTTGTTCATCGACTTTCCCTTTTGGCTATACTTATGTTATAATAAAGAACTAACAGATAATTCTTATAGAAAGAAGGTGTCAGTATGGGATTTACAGATGAAACTGTTCGTTTCAACCTAGACGACGGTAGCAAAGATGAAATCAGTAATACTTTGACAAATGTTTACCGTTCGTTGGCTGAGAAAGGTTACAATCCTATCAACCAAATCGTCGGTTATGTTCTGAGCGGTGACCCTGCTTATGTTCCGCGTTATAATGACGCCCGTAACCAGATTCGTAAATACGAACGTGATGAAATCGTTGAAGAACTCGTTCGCTATTATCTTAAAGGAAATGGAATTGACCTCTAATGCGAGTAATGGGACTTGATGTTGGCTCAAAAACAGTAGGAGTTGCGATTAGTGATCCCCTCGGTTTTACAGCCCAAGGCGTTGAAATTATCAAAATTGACGAGGAGGCTGAAGAGTTTGGTTTCGACCGACTAGGCGAGCTCGTTAAAGAATATAAGGTAGAAAAATTTGTTGTTGGTCTTCCTAAAAATATGAATAACACTGAAGGACCACGTGTTGAGGCAAGCAAAGCCTATGGTGACAAAATCAAGGAAATCTTTGGAATTCCTGTAGATTACCAAGACGAACGCTTGACAACTGTTCAAGCCGAGCGTATGTTGGTTGAACAAGCAGATGTCAGCCGTGGTAAACGTAAAAAAGTTATTGATAAATTAGCTGCCCAACTTATTCTACAAAACTACCTCGATCGAATGTTTTAAGAAAGTGTAATAGAGACCTAATAGTCAAATGACAATCTAGTAAACTGCCAAGCAAATATACTAGATTTCCTCACTATTCAGTGCTCTCTACAAAAAGGAGAACAATATGTCACACAATCACGACCACAACCATGATCATGAAGTCATCACTTTAGTAGACGAACAAGGAAATGAAACACTTTTTGAAATCTTGTTTACTATTGATGGACGCGAAGAATTTGGTAAAAACTATGTTCTTTTGGTACCAGCTGGTGCTGAAGAAGATGCTAACGGGGAAATTGAAATCCAAGCATACTCATTCACTGAAAATGAAGACGGTACTGAAGGCGACCTTCAACCAATTCCTGAAGATTCAGATGCTGAATGGGATATGATTGAAGAAGTTTTCAATAGCTTCATCGACGAAAACTAAAAATATTCAATGCCATAGGCAAAGAAATGACTTGTTAAAAAGAGATTGGGATATTGTATCTCAGTCTCTTTTTTAGATATTTTTTTCTTAAATGTAAGAAATTAGAGGAAAATTGACTAAATGGTATTATCTGATATACTTTAAATAAGACAATTAGGGGATAAGACCCTTTTATTTATAACTTTCCAAATGTCAACAAAGGAGTTTAATTGTGAGTCCATACAACGAAGACAATACTTTAGATTCAAGTGGCTACCAAGGTTATCATCGAAGCCACCATCGCTCTCATACACAAGAGAATCAATCCGAAAAGATTGAAGTGACAATTCAGGGACATACAGAAGAATCAAATTCGTCTCAAATAGAGAAAAAAACTAAGATTTCACTTCCATGGAAGCATAAAGGCCATATCCTGATTCTCAGTTTGATTTTGAGTATTTTTAGTATATCAGTTCCCTGCTTTACAGACTTTGCCAATAATATACAGTCTCAAAACCTTTACATTGCAAAAATGTTTGCCAATGGTAGCTTACCCTACTCTGACTTTTTTGCGACAGGCGGCTTCTTTTATTACTTACTAGTTTCTCTGGCTTTCCGTTTAGGATCAACTCTTTGGCTGATTCCTATTCAATTCCTTACCTACTATCTTTCTGGAAGTTACCTCTACAAGACTGTCATGCACATGACAAACAAGAAGGAAATTGCCACTCTAATTAGTATTATTTTCTATGTCACTAATGGAACACTTGATTTTGGTGGGCTCTACCCTATCCAATTTGCTATGCCTTTTGTCCTAGGTGCCATCTTCTTCTTAACTCGTTACTTTGCGGGTCACAGTCGTGATGAAGCCTTTATTCTTTACGGCTTCGCTGGCACTGCGGGAGCTCTTTTTGAAGCTCGAACTCTTATTTTCTGGATATTGTCACTTGTGACAATCTTCGTTTACAACCTTGTCAACAAGCACTTTGCTCGTGGTTTTTAT
>NZ_KV831727.1:0-25250 GCF_001837205.1 Streptococcus sp. HMSC064D12 | reverse complement strand
AAGTTCTTTGTATTATTTTTGGTAACATTCTAGTATTGTATCTATGTCTTTACTTTATCCTAAATTTACAAATTACATCGGACTATATTAACCAAGTTTTGGTTTACAACTTTACACAACTTGCTGTAGAAAAAAATGACTTTCTACTTACGTTAGCTTACCAAAGTTTTGCTGTCATCGGCTCTGGATTACTTATTGGTGCACTGACTACAAGCAACCACCTTCTTGGCGATGCTAAAGATAAGAGTATCAAGTGGGTACTACTCCTTAGTTTTATCTTTACAGTAGTTTACAGCTTGTTCTCTCAAAGTTTTGGACTTTACAGTATTCTCAACATCGTACCTTATGGTCTAGTCTTGACAGCGCTTTCTTTAGATGATGCTATTAAAAAGAGAGCAGAGCGAACTTCTCACCGACGTCGTAATGGTAACCAGATTCACACACTTAAAGTTTTTGGTATCTTCCTTAGTCGTAATTACTTCTTACCTATTGCAGTCTTTGCATTTGCTTTCGCAATGCCAATCATTATGTTCCTATTTAATTTAGGAAATAATACTGAACGTAGTACTGTTGCAAATTACCTCGCTAAAAATACCAAAAAAGATGAAACTATCTACGTTTACGATTCATCAGCAAAAATTTATTTGGAAAGCGGTCGTAAAGCAGCCTCACAATTTGTTCTTCCAGAACTTAACACAGCTAAATCTAGTCATCAGAAAGCTCTCTCAGATACTATTATCCAAGATTCAGCACAATATATAGTTGTTCAACAAGATACACAACTACCTTCTGATGTTAAATCTACACTTTCAAAAAACTATAAAAAAGCCCCTGTAAAAGGCGTTGAACGATACACTGTTTACGTCTTAAAATAGGTCGAAAAATCAATATATAGTGGTTGAGATAAAAATATACCACAATATATTGATTTTTTTTTGCCTAGTGCTATAATTAGTAACGAGGTGATTTTTAGATGATTACATTAGAAAAAGAAAAGGTTACAATCAACCCTGATATCAAAGTCATCAAACGTGATGGTCGTATGGTTGTCTTTGATTCAAGTAAAATATATGAGGCTATCCTCAAAGCAAGTGAGGCTATTACACCTATCACACCATTAATTGAAGCAAAGTTGGAGGGAATTGCCAACCGTATTGTTGCTGAAATTAATGACCGCTTCACTCAAAATATCAAAATATATGAAATCCAAAGCATAGTAGAGCACGAGTTGCTAGAAGCAAACGAGTATGCTATCGCTCAAGAATATATTAACTATCGTACCAAGCGTGATTTTGAGCGCTCTCAAGCCACTGACATTAATTTCACCATTAATAAACTTGTTAATAAAGACCAGGCTGTTGTTCACGAAAATGCTAATAAGGACAGTGACCTTTACAATACACAACGTGATTTAACCGCAGGAATTGTCGGAAAATCTATTGGACTTAAAATGCTTCCTTCACATGTGGCGAATGCTCATCAAAAGGGGGATATCCACTTCCACGATTTAGACTACAGTCCTTACACACCTATGACTAACTGTTGCTTGATTGACTTCAAAGGCATGTTGGCAAATGGTTTTAAGATTGGTAATGCTGAAGTTGAAAGTCCTAAATCCATTCAAACTGCAACAGCACAAATTTCACAAATCATCGCAAATGTTGCCTCTAGTCAATACGGTGGCTGTACTGCAGACCGTATCGATGAGTTTTTAGCTCCTTACGCAGAACTTAACTACAAAAAACACTTAGCTGATGCTAAAGAGTGGGTAGCTGAAGAAAAACGTGAAGACTATGCACGCGCCAAAACGCGTAAAGATATCTACGATGCTATGCAATCTCTTGAATACGAGATTAATACGCTTTTCACTTCGAATGGACAAACTCCCTTTACCTCTCTCGGTTTCGGTTTAGGGACAAACTGGTTTGAGCGTGAAATCCAAAAGGCTATCCTACAAGTTCGTATTTTAGGACTTGGCTCCGAACACCGTACTGCCATTTTCCCTAAACTCATTTTTACCTTAAAACGTGGACTTAACTTAGAGCCTAGCTCACCTAACTACGATATTAAGCAACTAGCTCTTGAATGTGCAACAAAGCGTATGTATCCAGATGTCCTATCATATGACAAAATCGTTGAATTGACGGGTTCCTTTAAAGCTCCTATGGGATGCCGTTCCTTCCTACAAGGGTGGAAGGATGAAAATGGTGTCGAAGTTAATTCTGGACGAATGAATCTGGGTGTTGTAACCCTTAATCTTCCTCGAATTGCCCTAGAATCTAAGGGAGACCAAGATAAATTTTGGGAAATTTTTGAAGAAAGAATGGGAATTGCCAAAGATGCACTCGTCTACCGAGTTGAACGTGTCAAAGAAGCGACACCTGCTAATGCCCCCATCCTTTATCAGTATGGTGCCTTTGGTCAACGTCTAGGTAAATTCGACAATGTAGATCAACTATTCAAACATCGTCGTGCAACTGTATCACTTGGTTATATTGGGCTTTATGAAGTAGCATCCGTTTTTTATGGTAGTGACTGGGAGACTAATCCAGAAGCCAAAGCGTTCACGTTAGATATCGTTAAAGCTATGAAAAATGCTTGTGAAAGTTGGTCTGACGAATATGATTATCATTTCTCTGTTTATTCAACACCATCAGAGAGTTTGACGGATCGTTTCTGTCGTTTGGATACTGAAAAGTTCGGTGTCGTGACTGATATCACAGATAAAGAGTATTACACCAACTCTTTCCACTACGATGTTCGTAAAAATCCAACACCATTTGAAAAATTAGAATTCGAAAAAGCTTACCCAGAAGCTGGTGCAACTGGTGGATTCATCCATTACTGCGAATATCCAGTCCTCCAGCAAAATCCAAAGGCACTCGAAGCTGTCTGGGACTTTGCTTATGACCGTGTCGGTTACCTCGGAACGAATACTCCAATCGATAAATGCTACAAGTGTGACTTTGAAGGGGACTTCACCCCAACAGAACGTGGATTCATGTGCCCTAACTGTGGCAACACAGATCCTAAAACAGTTGATGTTGTTAAACGTACTTGCGGCTATCTAGGAAATCCACAGGCACGCCCAATGGTTAAAGGACGCCACAAAGAAATCTCTGCTCGAGTCAAACACATGAACGGTTCAACCATAAAATATGAAGGTAAACACCTTTAATAAGACCTAGAATACATTATAATAAACTAGAAGCAGCTGGATGATATCTTCCAACTGCTTTGCTTATTTCATTTTTAGAAAGGAATATAATGGGAAAATATCAATTAGATTATAAAGGTATGCAACAAGTGGAACGTTACCACGAAAAAAATGCAACCGTCAAAAACGATAAAAAAGCACGTGTCCAAGCCCTTTTGAAAAAAGCTGGAAAGAAGAAATAATATGATCTTACGCCGACCGAGCCAAACAGATAAAGAAGCTATCTTAGAGATGATGGCTGAATTTGAAAGGGAGCAATCTGCTCATGATGGTGGATTTTGGAATCCCGACAATTTTGTTTATGAAGAGTGGCTAGAAGAAAATCTTCAAGCGGAAGCGGGACTCAATATTCCTGAAAATTGGGTTCCTGCTATCCAGCTAGTTAGTTTTGACGAAGCAGGTCATGCTCTTGGCTTTCTCAACCTTCGTCTCCGATTAAATGACTACTTACTAGAAAAAGGGGGCCATATTGGCTACTCAATCCGTCCCTCTGAAAGGGGCAAAGGCTATGCAAAAGAAGCTCTTCATCAAGGTCTGCAAGTGGCTAAAGAAAAGAATATTCATCGTGCTCTGGTCACTTGTAGTATCAAGAATCCTGCTAGTCGAGCTGTTATATTAGCCAACGGTGGCCAGTTGGAGGACATTCGCCATGAAACTGAGCGCTATTGGATAGATTTGGAGTAGAATCATGACATGGAATACACCAAAACCACAGGAATGGAAGTCTGAAGAACTTAGCCAAGGACGTATTATTGACTACAAAGCTTTTAATTTCGTTGATGGTGAAGGCGTGCGTAACTCCCTTTACGTCTCTGGTTGCATGTTTCATTGCGAGGGATGCTATAACGCTGCCACCTGGTCCTTTAAGGCAGGAATTCCCTATACTAAAGAACTTGAAGAACAAATCATGAGGGATCTAGCTCAACCTTACGTACAAGGTCTCACGCTACTTGGTGGTGAACCCTTCCTAAACACAGGAATTCTCATTCCCCTAGTCAAACGCATTCGTAAGGAACTCCCGGAAAAAGATATCTGGTCTTGGACTGGTTATACTTGGGAGGAGTTGATGCTTGAAACTCCTGATAAACTAGAACTTCTTCAACTCGTTGACATTCTCGTTGACGGCCGCTTTGACATCACTAAAAAGAACCTTATGCTCCAGTTTCGAGGATCATCTAATCAACGTATTATTGATGTCAAAAAATCTCTTAATCAGGGAGAAGTCGTTATTTGGGACAAGCTAAATGACGGTCAAACTAACTATGAACAAGTCGATCGTAAAGATATGCTATAAAAAAGTCTGAGCTTATAACTCAGACTTTTTTATGCAATTTTAACAAAAACTAGCTCATTATTAGAGGATAAATCCTCACGATAGTTAAACTCATCAAAAGACAATTTTCGTAAATCATTAATCGTTTGACAATTCTCCTCCATAACAGCTGTCAAAAAAGCCCCTCTTGCCTTTTTGGAAATCGTAGAGTGAGTCTTAAGAACCCCATTGCGGTCTTCCATAAAACTAACCGTGAATAACTGCTTACGAAGAGTTGGACTAAAAACATCCTCGAATTCACTCGAAAGCAAAGAAATAACCGGAACTTGATTCTCCTCCAGAAATTGATCATATTCGGCACGCCAATAGTTTTTTAAGGACTGACCATCAACCTTAATCTTCGTATGAAAGTCATGACGATGTTCCTGAATCGGGTAAAAAGCAGGAATGATTCCATAAAAAGAAGATGTGATAAATACTCGTTGGCCTAAGAAATCTTTTTCACATGTGGATAAGTCACTACGTTTGATGTGACGATACATCAGACCATTAAAAAGCTCGACGGCCGGATAGTTCTTCGCTTCTCCCGACAAAATCGCACCCCAGCGCTGCTTTTCTTTCTCAGCCTGTTCAGGCTTTATTTTATAAGCTATGGATAATTCATCTGGGGACAATTTTGCCATTTCAGTTAGGATAGCTGCACTCTTTTCGGATAGTTTTTGAGACGGAACTTCCTTACTGGCCTTCATTTCTTTTGCGGTTGGAATTAAAAATCTAATCATACTGATATTGTAAAGTCAAGCAAGCATTTCGTCAAGAATTCCTCCAACAAAAAAGAAGCTAACGTTCGTCAACTTCCTTTTTTGTTAGTCATCTAAATCAACAAAACGACCTAGAATATGTACATTTTCTGCGATAGAGACAAAAGCTTTAGGATCTGCTTTTCTCATATAATGCTTGAAGTCAGTATACTCTTCACGCGTAATAATCGCCAGTAATACTGCTTTCTTTTCGTGATTATAAGTCCCTTCCGCATCATTAATCATCGTTACTCCACGATGGAGTTTCTTCTGAATCATCCTTACAACTGGGTCGGGATTACTTGTGACAATCATAGCCTGCATTTTCTTTTGTTTTGTGAAAATCGCATCTGTTACTCGACTAGAAACAAAAATAGTCACCATTGAATAAAGAGCATATTTCCAACCAAAAAGAATGCCCGCAAAAACCATGATAATCCCATTGACAATCAAGGAGATATTACCAACATCACGGCCTGTTTTCTTACGAATAGTGAGGCTAACGATATCCGTCCCTCCACTAGAGATACGTGATTTTAAACCGAAACCAATCCCCGTTCCCATGACCAAACCACCAAAGATAGCATTAATCAAAGGATCCTCTGTCAAGATTACATGTGGCATCACCTGAATAAAAAGGGAGCTCATCGTTACTGTAATGAAGGTAAAGATAGTGAATTTATGGCCAATCTTATACCAAGCCATAATCAAGAGAGGTATATTAATCGTATAGAAAGTCAATGATACTGGTATCTCAAAGCCCAAAGTTCTAACACTCAATGCCGATAAAACCTGTGCCAAACCTGTTGCTCCACTGGAGTAAACATGTCCAGGTTGAAAAAAGAAATTAACGGCGATTGACGATAAGAGCCCGTAAAGTAAAGAGGCTGAAACTTTTTCAGTATATTTTTCACGGGAAATACTACGTGCAGCCTGCAAAACGCCCATTTTCTTCGCAGACTTTTTCGCTACAAATTTAACATGTTTATGAAGAGGTGCTTTATTCATTTTCTAAATCTACATGAAGGGCAAGTTCTTCCAACTGTTTATCAGCCACAAGACTTGGAGCCTGAGTCATAGGATCTGATGCCTTATTATTTTTAGGGAAGGCAATCACTTCACGGATATTATCTTTACCTGCAAGAAGCATAACAAAACGGTCAAGACCGATAGCCAAACCACCATGTGGTGGGAAACCATAGTCCATAGCCTCAAGAAGGAATCCAAATTGCTCATAGGCTGATTCTTCAGAGAAACCAAGGGCTTTCAACATACGTTCCTGTAGGTCTTTATGATTGATACGTAGACTACCTCCACCAAGCTCATAACCATTCAAGACAATATCATAAGCTACAGCACGTACCTTGGAAAGATCTCCTTCAAGCTCTGCTGCAGAATCTTCTGTTGGCAAAGTAAATGGGTGGTGAGCAGACATATAGCGTCCTTCTTCTTCAGACCACTCAAACATTGGCCAATCGACAACCCAAAGGAAGTTAAACTTAGTGTTGTCAATCATGTCAAGTTCTTTAGCAATTTGATTACGCAAAGCACCAAGTGTGTTATTAGCGATTTCAAGTGTATCTGCTACAAAAAGAACTAGATCATTCTCTTCAAGGTGTAAAGCATCTGTCAACTTATCTTCAATACTTGTCAAGAATTTAGCAACTGGACCTGCTAGAGCTCCGTCAGTCATCTTAACCCAAGCAAGACCTTTAGCGCCAAATTGTTTGGCAAACTCTGTCAACTTGTCAATACTTTTACGTGAGTATTTGTCTGCATTTCCTTTAACAACAATTGCCTTAACAGCTGGTGCCTCAGCAAATACTTTGAAGTCTACACCCTTGACAACCTCTGTCAAGTCTTGTAAAAGCATGTCAAAGCGTGTATCTGGCTTGTCAGAACCATAGTTATTCATGGCATCATCATAAGACATGCGTGGGAATGGTAATGTAACTTCAATCCCTTTAGTTTCTTTCATAACCTTAGCAATCAATCCCTCTGTAATATCTTGGATTTCTTGCTCATTAAGGAATGACGTTTCCAAGTCAACTTGTGTAAACTCAGGTTGACGGTCTCCACGCAAATCTTCATCACGGAAACACTTAACAATTTGATAGTAACGGTCAAAACCAGCATTCATCAATAATTGTTTAGTGATTTGAGGACTTTGCGGAAGAGCATAAAAGTGACCTTGGCTAACACGGCTTGGAACCAAGTAATCTCGAGCACCTTCTGGTGTAGATTTTGTCAACATTGGTGTTTCAACATCGATAAATTCCAAGTCATCAAGATAATTACGGATGGCGTGAGTTACCTTTGCACGGAGCTTAAAGTTTTCCAACATCTCTGGACGACGAAGATCCAGATAGCGGTAACGCATACGTGTATCATCACTAGCCTCAACACCATCTTTAATTTCAAATGGTGTTGTTTTGGCAGTATTAAGGACTTTAAGGTCTTCAACTTTAAGTTCGACAGCACCTGTAGGCAAGTTATCATTAGCTTGTTCACGCGCTTCAACAGTTCCTGTGACTTCAATAACAAATTCGCTACGCAAACTTTCAGCTGTTTCAACAACATTAGCGTCCGCATTTTCAGGGTTAACAACCAACTGCATCAAACCTTCACGGTCACGAAGATCGATGAAAATCAAACCTCCGAGGTTACGACGGCGAGATACCCAACCTTTCAAAGTAATAGTAGTTCCGATGTGTTCACTACGAACACGTCCGGCATACATAGAACGTTCCATAAATACACTTCTTTCGTTAATTTTTTAGTCTTAACTATTATAGCAAAAAGCCCATCAAAACCCCACCCATTTCAGGTTAGAATTTAATAGACTTTCTTTTTTATAAAACTATTTGCCAAATTGTTTCAACAAATCACTAGTATCCACGTAATCTTCAGCAAACTCTTCAAAATCTTCAAAACGATAATCAGCTTTTTCTAAGTCAAGTAAACTATTCCAACGGAATCCGTAAACATCTTCAATGATAACACTAAGTTCATCGGTTTCCTCGTCTACCTGCCATCCCAAATAACGTTCCTGTGTTTCAAAACTTAAGACCACATCTTGACAATCTTGACGCCAAACTTGACCGAGTAATTGCTGGCACATCGCATGATCACTTGCAGGCTCATCATTAAACCAAGTAATGTCATGTTTATCAAGAAAGGCAATCAATTGCCAAAACTGTTGTTGGAAACGAATGGGCATACTACGATCAAAAGCCAAACTGAACTTTTCACTCCGTTTGAGCATATCAACTATACTAACCATATGCCCCCTACTTTTCTAACTGTTTGAGGACTGCTGCAAAATTGTTAGTTAGCTCTTCGAAACTTACAGTAACTTCCTCACGAGTAGCGTTATTTTTGACATTGACCTGACCCGACTCCACTTCACTCTCACCTAAGGTGATAACCGTCTTGGCCTTGAAGGTATCTGCTGACTTAAATTGCGCCTTAATCTTACGTCCAAGGTAATCACGTTCAGCCTTAAATCCTTGATAGCGGATAGCTTGAACTAACTCAAGAGCTTTGCCATTAGCACCTGAACCAAGTACTGCAATGTAAACATCCAGATTTTCTTCCACCGGAAGCTCAATACCTTGTTTATCAAGAACCAAAAGCAAGCGTTCTAAACCAAGTCCAAAACCAAAACCAGCTGTTTCTGGACCACCGAAGTATTCAACCAAACTATCGTAACGACCACCCGCACAAATTGTCAATTCAGACTTATCAACAGTGGTAATAAATTCAAAAATCGTGTGATTATAGTAATCAAGACCACGTACCATATTAGTATCAATCACGTAAGGAATGTTAAGACTATCAAGCATGGTACGTACTTCGTCAAAGTGCGCTTGACTTTCTTCATCTAAATAATCAAGGATAGAGGGAGCATTTTCAACGGCAACCTTATCTTCTTTTTCTTTTGAATCGAGTACTCGCAAAGGATTTTCATCCAAACGACGTTGACTATCTTTTGACAAACTTTCACGCATTGGTGTCAAATAGTCAATCAAGGCCTGACGATAAGCCAGACGACTCTCAGTATTTCCAAGGCTATTCAAATGAAGGGTAACATCCTTAATGCCTAGCGTATTAAAGAGTTGGTAGGCCATAGCAATGGTTTCAACATCTGTTGCTGGATTTTTTGATCCAAAGCACTCTACACCTAGTTGGTGGAACTCACGCAAGCGTCCTGCTTGAGGACGTTCATAACGGAACATTGATCCAATATAATAAACTTTAACAGGTTTTTGGACCTCTGGCGCAAAGAGTTTGTTTTCTACATAAGAGCGTACAACCGGTGCTGTTCCTTCTGGACGAAGTGTAATATGACGGTCTCCCTTATCATGAAAATCATACATTTCCTTAGTAACGATGTCAGTTGTATCACCTACTGAACGTGAAATGACCTCGTAATGTTCAAACATAGGTGTACGAATTTCACCATAATTGTATTTCTTAAATGTTTCACGTGCAACATTTTCCACGTACTGCCATTTGGCGCTATCAACAGGTAAAATATCCTGCGTTCCCTTAGGTTTTTGAAGTTTCATAATGATGATACAGGCCTCAAATAGACCTGCCCTCCTTTTCCGTTATTACAGATATAATCACTCTATTCTATCATAATTTACATAGCTTTTGGGAAATGGTGGAGGATTTTTCAACGTAAGAAATAAACAGACCTCTCGGTCTGCCACAATCATTAATCTTCCTTATAAAGAATGAAGGTCACAATGAAAGATACCACAACAGAAATTACAAGACCTGCAATAGCTGTGTAAAAATATTTAAGTGTGTCTTCACCGATATACGCTGCAATCGTCAAGAGACCTGGGGAACCACCCGCAAAATTTCTCGCACCTAAAATACCAAGGAAGAAGCCACCTACTCCCCCTGCAACAATAGATCCTATAAGGGCTGCTTTATTTTGCAAAGTTACCCCATAAAGAGCCGGTTCCGTAATCCCACAAATCGCAGTAATTCCAGCCGATGAAGCCAGAGCTTTCTTATTGGTATCCTTAGTTTTTAAAGCAATAGCAAGAGCTGCTCCACCCTGAGCCACATTTGAAGCCAAAGCACCTGGCTGTGCAATCGTATCATACCCAATAGTCATACGGTTATTGATTCCAATGGATACTAAGCCATAGTGAGTTCCTGTTGTAACCATTAACGGGAAGGTTGCCCCTACAATTGTTGGAACAACCCATGGGCCAAAGTTTTCCAACCACTTAAAGAAATCCCCCAACCAGTTACCTATGACAGCACCAATTGGACCTAAAATCAAAAGTGTTACGATTGCAGTAATTAATGTCGTAATCATAGGAACCAAGAAAAACTTTACAGCCTTTGGTGAAATTTTAATCGCAAAGCGCTCCACGTAACTCATAAACCAAACTGCCAAAATAACAGGGATAACCGTTGATGAGTAAGAAGTTAATGTAAGAGGAATACTAAAGAAAGAGACGCCATGACCTGATTCCTTGGCAGTTGTCACAATCTGAGTAAAAGTTGGGTGTAATAAAATAGCACCAATCAACATCCCCAATTGAGCATTCGTCTTAAACTGTCGAGCTGCTGAGGCACCTAAAAATACAGGTAAGAAATAAAATCCAGCATCGCCAATAAAATTAAGAACTTGATAGTTAACATCATCTACAGCTACTACCTTAAAGACAACCAAAAGGGACAAAACAGCCTTGATCATCCCTGCTGCTGTAATTACTGGTAAGATTGGGGTGAAAATCCCAGAAATAAGAGCTAAAAAGCTTTGAAGAGGAGTTCTATCTTGTTTTTCCGATGATTCCTTAGATACTTCATCCAGATCCAATAAACCTTCTAAAGCGCGGTATACATTTGGTACATCACTCCCAACAACAACTTGATACTGGCCACCACTCTTAGCCAAACTCACCACACCATCGATAGCTTTAACAGCCTCATCATCAGCTTTAGAATCATCTGCTAAGGTAAAACGTAAACGTGTCGCACAATGGGTTAGATTCTGAACGTTCTCCTTTCCTCCTACAGCTTCTAAAATTTCTGTCCTATCTCTTTATAATCCATGACACTTCCTTTCTATATTCATAAAAATAGAGAACAAGCTGAGCCTGTCCTCTGCATTTTTTCTATTATGACCAAACTTTATCAGTAATTGTTTTAATCAATTGCAATTTATTCCACTCATCTTGCTCAGTCAAGATATTACCTTCTTCAGTTGAGGCAAAACCACATTGAGTTGAGATACCAAGGTTCTTAAGTGGTACAAGTTCAGCCGCTTCATGGATACGAGCAATGACAGCATCTACATCTTCCAAAGCTGGATCCTTAGAAGTAATCACACCAAGTACCAATTCAACATGATCACGGTTATTCCAAATCGTTGGAAGTGGTGCGAAGCTACCTGAACGCGCATCATCGTATTCCAAGAAGAAGATATCATAGTTCAATTGACCAAGATATTTAGCGACTGAATCATAGCCACCTTCAAAAAGATAAGTTGACTTAAAGTTCCCACGACAAATGTGAGTAGCCAAAGTCAAATCTTCTGGAAGACCTTCCAAAGCTTTATTGATAGTGTATACATCATCCTCAGCAATTTTTGCCAACTCAGCTGTTTTCTCAGGATTATTTTTTTCATTCTCAAACTGTTGAATCAAATAACCCCAAGTCGTATCATCCAATTGTACATAACGTGCACCCAAATCGTAGAAATGTTGGATGGTATCATGGTAAGCTTTAGCCAAATCATCAAGGAAATCTGTCCATGAATCATAGTAATCAGCATAAAGATCACTACGGTGGTCACGGTTAATGATGAGTGATGGACTTGGAATAGTTACTTTTGGAGTAATTCCTTCAGGAGTCACTGATTTAAGATATTCAAAGTCACGATAGAAAGGATGATTAGGATTTTCAGCAATTTTACCATTGATACGAACGTTAGTTGTACGTGTCTTAGCTCCATGGAATTTATATGAATCCTCTTGTTGGTAAGCTTCAAAACCAGTTAGGTTCCATAGGAAGTCAAGGTGCCACCAAGAACGACCAAATTCACCATCAGAAACGACTTGAAGGCCATTTTCTACCTCATGATGAACCAATTCCTTAACCAATTCATCTTGTACTTTCAACAATTCCTCTTGCGAAATCTCACCATTGGCAAATTTTTCACGTGCTTCTTTTAAAGCTTGTGGACGAAGGTAAGAACCAACATGATCAAAATGATAATGAACTTTACTCATAGTTATTTACTCCTTTTTATTCTTTCATTTAATGTAATAATAAGCCTATTCTAGCACTTGCTGTTATAGCTGTGAAATATGTATTTACTATCACATTGTATAGTTTTTAACTATATATTTTCTTGAGAAGTTTTTTGTCAAGTAACTTTACTTTACAAAAAAGATATGTTATTCTGTTATAGTTGATTTAAAATCAAGAACATAAATATTAATTCGGAGGAAATAAAGAAATGGCAGTACCTGCACGTCACACTTCAAAAGCGAAGAAAAACAAACGTCGTACACACTACAAATTGACTGCTCCATCAGTACAATTTGACGAAACAACTGGAGATTACTCACGTTCACACCGTGTATCACTTAAAGGATACTACAAAGGACGTAAAATCGCTAAAGCTAACGCAGCTAAATAATAGAAGGGAGATACCATGCGCGTAAATATTACACTTGAACACAAAGAATCTGGTGAACGCTTGTACCTTACTTCAAAAAACAAACGTAACACTCCAGACCGTCTTCAATTGAAAAAATACTCACCAAAATTGCGTAAACACGTAATCTTTACTGAAGTAAAATAATTAAGATAAGAAAAGCCTATGAAACTCATGTTTCTAGGCTTTTTTCGTGCTTAAATTGCGGTTTTGTCTGATTTTTGTCTGATTGAATTATTTCTAACTTTTATTTACCAAACTATTATTCCCTTACAACAGCTTATTAAAAATGATACAATAGAAAAAAGTCAACTTATAGGAGAATGACTATGAAAACACAGGCAATCGAAGTAACAAACCTTGCTAAGTCGTTTGAATTAAGCAAGGGTAAGACTATTCAGATTTTAAACGGTCTCAGTTTCTCAGCTAACTATGGTGAATTCATATCTATATTAGGTGTCAGTGGTTCTGGAAAATCAACACTATTAAAATGTATGTCAGGTCTATTGCAACCAAGTCAAGGAAAGGTTGAGATTCAAGGTTTAGATCCCTATCAAACTAGTCCTAATAAACTTGCTAAACTAAGACGTGAGTCCTTAGCATTTATCTTCCAATCCTATAATTTGGTACCTGCACTACCTATTATTGAAAATATCGCCTTACCTTTAAGATTATCAGGCAAAAAGGTCAACAACCAAGAGATACTTGATTTACTGGAAAAATTGCAATTTAAGGCAGATAGCAAAGCCTTCCCTTCAACCTTATCTGGTGGTGAACAACAAAAAATAGCTATTGCACGAGCTATTTTAGCAGATAGTCAGATTATTTTTGCAGATGAGCCTACTGGTGCGCTTGATAGTACCTCTCGTCAAATTGTTTTTGATATTTTAAGAACACTAGCTAATCAGGGGAAATGTATCCTCATGGTTACTCACGATATTGAGCTAGCTTCAAAAACTGACCGAGCACTCATCCTTAAGGATGGTTTGATTTCCCAAGAAATTATAAAACCTAAGTCTGAAGAATTAACTAAGGCTTTAGGTATAGAGACTGATGTAAGGGAGAGATAAATCATGTTAAAACTCATTTATTACCAATGGAGATATAGTTGGAAAGAATGGACCGCAACTGTACCTGTCTTTTTTATGGCAAGTCTCATTTCAGGGATATCCCTTTCAGGCGACTTTAATATTATAGCAAACAAGGACGTACTACTCAGTGTTCAAACAGACCCAAGCCCAGTATTCCTTATGCCCATTTTCTTTGGCGGGCTAACTCTTTTTCTTATTATTTCCAGTCTCATTGCTAGTCTTTTAGATTATTTCAAATCGGATTATCAACTTTGGGAAATTTTAGGTGCTAACCGCTGGCAGTTGTCAATTTTAGTTGCTGGACAAATTAGTTTAATGGCATTTATTTCCAGTATACCTGGTGCTCTCATTGCAACACCGATAAGCCGTTACTACTATTATTATTTACAGAAGTATTTTGGCAAAGGTATGATGCCAGATTTAAACTTTGGTTCTCAACCGTTGGCACTGCTTGCTACCGTAGCTTTAATTTCAAGTCTCGCTTTTGTTAGTGGGTACTTCTATACCAGTAAACTCCTTAAACAGAAAGTCGAGCGAAAAACTTTTAAATTTTGGATAATTGTTAAGAAAGCAGTCCCATGGGCTATTTTAGTTGCCCTATATGCTTCCCTTTTATTTATGTTTTATCATTCAGAACCATTATTGGGTACTGGTTCCTTGCTTTACCTCATGCTAGTCAATGTTTTTGCTATCTATGCTCTATCTCCCTATCTTCAAATTGGTATTATCAAACTTTTATCACCCGTACTACTTAGCCACAGGTACGCCCCAATCCTTGCAAAATGGCAAATTCTAAGTCAAAAATCTTATCTTAAAGCCATTAACGCTTCGGTTGTTACAGGAATTACATTGGTTGGGAGTTTTCAACTACTCTCGCAAAATATCTTTTCTTTCAAAAAGACGGTGAATTAGAATTATTAGTTTCCTTTATTGCCTTTTTCCTAGCTCCTGTACTATTAATATTAGCAAACGTAGTCTCTATGACATTATTGTCTGTCCGCCAGGAGGCCAAAGAGCAGGAACAGTTAGCCACATTAGGAGTTTCCCCTGCTCAACTGTTGCATACAAAACTTTGGGAAAGTCTTATTATAACGGGACTCGCGTTCTTTATCTCCCTAGTGATTAACCTTGCAATGATTGGTCTGATGAACCATTCACTCAGATTGTTGAAAATGGGAATGACTAATTGGACAGGTCTTTTCCTTCCAGCTATCATCCTATCTACACTACTCTTTCTTTTGACTTTCATCACTAAAGTAAGCCATATTAAGAAACAAACATTTTAAGAAAGAAGCCTATGAAACGCATGTTTATAGGCTTTTTTCTAATGTTCAAAATTCTATTTCATCTCGTTTTTATCTGATTAAAGTTTAACTTTTGTTACTCAATCAACTTCTCTAGCTTTTCAACCGCTCCTCTCATGGTGTCTTTTTGTTTCTTAATCACGTGGAGATAGACACGTTCAATCTCCTTAGAATCCTCCGAGTGTCCGACAAATTCTCGAATGGTTGGGAGATCAATGCCTTCACTTGCCATAATGGAAATAAAGCTATGGCGAAACATATGAGGAATGACATGAATCGGTCTACCAAAGTCTAGGAAATTATCAATATCTTTATAGGGCTTACCTGCCTTCTTATTATACTTTACTGACTGACTGGAACCACCTCTCAGGAATTGTGATAGCTCGTTGTGATAAAGCGGAGAACCTTGCCGATTACCTGCCCTGATATAGGTTCTAGTAAAGAGATATCCCAAGTCTTGGTAAGTCGGATTGAATTGAGCTTGAAACTTATTTCTGTCAATGTAGTGTCGCAAGATTTTCTCTACCTCAGGGCTCATTGGAATCGTACGAACACTTTCCTTAGTCTTAAGGTCTGCTCGGTAACGTTCCTTTTCATCAAGATTAAGAGATTCCATAACCTCATCTGATTTATTTTTACTTGCCCTCTGCCAATGAACCTTTATCCACTTTCCCTCAAAATCAAGCATATCTTCATTCAAGCCCAAAACTTCACTTGGTCTCATGCCTGTTAGGAAAATCATTCTCAACACATCTGCGATAAGTTGATTATCAGGCCTATTTGTCCAGCTTTCTATCAGGCGGAGAACATAGTTAACTTCGCTTGCTTCTAGGTATTTTTCCGCAATATCTTCACGTTTCTTGTTTTGCTCCTCACTCTTTGTCAGAACTCGCCTTTTAACCTTGTTATTAGCAATCGGGTCTTGTGTAAGAGTAATTTGTCCATTTTCCACTGACCAGTCAAAAATCATCTTAAGGTAGATATGCAGGTTTCTTGCCATGTGCATAGAAGAAACATTGATAAGATTTTGAATTTCATCTGTCATAGAGGCAAATTTTGTGATAGACATTCTTGTATCAAAGTTAGGCTCAATATAACGGTTGTAGATAGTAACCCTTGTTTTAAGGGTATTATTGGCTGGCTTAACCCTCTCATGCCATACTCTAAAGGCTTTACCATAAAGATTTCCATCTTCATCAAAGGGCTTGGCGATTTCTTCTAGGGTTAAAATCCTCTTTGCTTTCTTGGGTGTTACGCCTATTACCTCAGCAATATAGTCATCAACTAATTTATTTAGTTCTTGCGTGACCTGTGTAATCAGTTGCGAGTTTTTAATATCACTGACCAAGAGACGCTCTTTCCCTGATGATGTTTTCTTACTTGGTCTTGCCTTAGTAGTAAACCACCCTTTACTAGCACCTGTAGAAAGGTATTTCTTGTGAGATTTTTTAGTAGTAGGGTGGGTAAATCGCATAGCGAATTTCACCAAGACGTTACCCGCCTTATTAGGGTCTGGTCGCCAAGAACTGATGATGAGTACTCTTGAACCATTATCTCTCATAGGTACCCCCTACACCATCTTTGCAACATACTGGTTAGCAATTTTGTAGTCAAACCATACTACAAAGACTTCCGAGTGGATAAAGACGTTGCCATGCGTTCCTTTGATACCGAAGGCGTATGGACTGTCTTTCATCTGACGAATGTAGCTATTAAGTGTTGCAACTGTCATGCCATGCCAGAGTTCATCTAAAAAGACAGATTTTCGGTACCAGTTACGGGTCAAGTCAAAATCATGTTCTGTTTTTAATATTGCCATTGAATTCTCCTTCTATTCTAGTTATAGTCAAGATAGGTATTTTTAGAAAGGCGGATTGTAGCGTTTCACAAGTCGTCTTTTCTTATGCCCCAATAGGCTGAGCTTAATTGCTCTTGTTTGTATTGCTGAATGTCTGTTTCGTCTACTTTCGTTAGCTTAGATATACCAAGCTCAAGTAGGTGCTGAATATAATTATCTGCCTTTTCTTGTCCATGTGATTCTGCTTTTGCCACATAGAGTTTCCCGAGTGTTCGTGAGACTTGTTTTTCTGTCCATAGCTCAGACTGTTTTAGAGTTGGCTTCATTCGCTTAACACTCAAGACAGTCTTTTCTTTTGTCTCTAGGTAGTCATTCCACCACTTTACATTTTTTCTTCGCCAACGGTTAGAATCCTTGTCTCTCGGACTGACAAAACGATAATGTCCGTTAATTGCCTCAAAGTAAATCTCTTTGAGCGGTCGCCCATCTTTTATCTGTTTAGCTAATAAATTTGCCTTTTCTTGCCAACATCTAAGCTCTGCTCTTGTCCATGATGATGGCGTTTCTGGTAAATCTTTGTCTAGTTTTTTCTCTAACAGCTTGTTATAGATACACCATTGCTGAGTACCTCTAACACCAATCGTTACCATCTCACCAACCTTTTCACCATTTTCAAGAATACTCTTTTCATGGTAATCAAAGGTTTTAGCAGTTGATATGCAGAGTTGCCTTTTACAGTAACTGTAAATAAGTGGGACGGATAGGCTGTCGTCAAAGATATCATTGGCGATATCTAGCCTTGTGACGTTACTATGATATTCAAAAATACGCTTCATTAATGCTACCCAATTATTGACATTGCTTTCCATGTATTCTTCATATTGACGGCACCCCTGCCCTCTCAGTTCGATAAAGACCCCCATTTTCGATTCCCAATCCTTATTGAAATAAACCTTTATCTCTGAGAAGGCATAATGCCGTTGGTACTTGTTTATACCCCATTCATTGAGGACAAACTTGTCTTTAGGAAGAATGAGGATTTTCTCAATGACATCATCTGGGGCTAAACCTTTAATCGTTACAGCTAAATAGTCTAACATCACTGAGTTATCCATGTTTAGGCTCCAATAAATTTAATATCGGTTGCCACTAGCTTTAAGCCACCCCAATTTCCACCACCATTACTGTTAGCTCGCCAACCAAGGTGGACTTCTGGATTTACAAGTTCTACTACGAGAGAGTTCAGCTCATCCTTTTCAACGGATTTAGCTAACTTGTCAAGATTATCTACAATCTCCAAACGAATGCTCTTAAGGTCATCAGGGGAATAACCCAAGTCTTTCAAGGCCTGAATTTTGTCTGTATCTTGTACAGAACAAGTAATTTTAGCCACTTCATCTGTCGCAATGCTTTCGCCATTGATATTTTTATAGACTGGAGCAACCCGTGAAGAAAGGATAGTCACTTTCTTTGGAATGTCAAATTGTGATTTATCCAATTTCAAATCGCCTACTTTTACAGTTTCGTCTGTTAAGTTAAATTTTGTCATGTATTTTTCTCCTGTTCATAAAAACTACGCCTACATGAAATCCTTCGTAAACCATTGATATCATGGGCTTTATAAAGGTTCTTTCGTGAATTTTGCTTCAAATCGCCAAACTCCTTGCGTATCAAGGGATTTGACCACATTTCATGTATGTGTGCACCCCCTAATAGGGGCTGGGGTGCAAATGTCAAATCGAGTTCAGCCGTTTGCCACCTTCCCCACCTGCTCTGGGCTACCGTGTTGACCACTCGCCCAGCGGTGGGGTGGCGAACCGTCTTCATCGATGAAAGAATCCAAGTCTCTTAGATGATTTCTCTTCAGTCTCTTTCTCCAAGGTCTGGATTCTAGCCAGAAGCACTTCTAACTCCTGTTTCAACTTTACTAGGTTCCTTCGATAATCTTCTTGGATTTCCTTAAAGGAGACCTCTAGCTCATCAACAAGTTCTCTAATAGGCTTTTGAGAATCATTTTCTTTAGAAAACCCATAAGCGCTTAGAATTGCACTTTCTAGCCCCAACGAAGACTTCTTATCAGCAATCGCTTGAAAATGGTTTAGGTCATCTTCTGTAAAAAGATAAACTTTAGAATATGAGTTTCGACCCGTTCTCACCCTACTTTCTTTAAATTGAGTATCGGTCAGGCTTTCAATTTTTAATCGCCACTTTTTCAGTGTTGAAACTGAGTTAAGACCGTCAACCCTGTCCACAACTTCTTGATAATCGTATTCATTCATTAGCTTACCTGTGTTTTCTGATTGAGAAAGTCAGTCACAATCTGCAAAGCTCTAGATTCAATTAATCGCGCAGATCCCGTACCCTTGATAAGGTGATAGAGTTATCTGGCATCCAAATCATTACAATACTCTGGTTTGATTAAGACTATCTCTTTTGCCTCTTATAAGTAGACTACCCGCTCTATTATTTGTAGTCCCATACCTGTTAAATTCATAATTACCCTCTTTTCTGATTTTGGATAACTACCATGTATCCGAAATATCTGGTATAATTACAGCAATTAGATTTACTGTCCTTGAACGATGTACTAGGTTGTTCAAGGATTTTTTGTACCTTCCTTTCTTTTTTTGATTATTAGATTAGCTCCTTTCTATCGAACATATACGTTTTTATGTACGAATGATGTAAATTTTTTTGAGCAATCCTAATGCTCACCAATAATTATATACGATATCATACACGGCGTCAAGTGTTATCTCCAAAAAATGTACGATTTTATAAACTCCTGTGTTATAATTGTCTAAGAGGTAACTTATGTTTGAAATACTTAAACCTGATAAAAAGTCTGTGGGGCGAAGACTTAGACAAGTCAAGGATGAATTAAATTTATCCTTTACAGATTTTGGAAATCGTCTAGGACTCAAAAAATCAACCATTAATGCATATGTTAGAGGAGATAACTTAGCTCCTCTTGAAGTTTTAGAGAAAGTGTCAAAAATCTATGGGAAACCTGTAGGTTGGTTTTACTATGGAGAATTAGAAGAATACATTGAACTTTATCTTAGAAAACTCGGTTATGGTAAATTTCTAGACGAATATCCTGAAACCCCATTAAAGATAAAAGATGAGCTTTTTAGGATTAAAACAGATCCAATACAATCAGTCACAACTAACGGAGGGGTAAGCATTGGAACATTTGAAAATCCTGACTGGGAAAATGATTTTGGTTACCCAAGTGAAGGCTACTTAGACGACATCTTCTTTGAAATGCTCTATGACACGCTAAAAAATTCAATTAGACAGGAAGCTCAGAACTATCTAAGTCAGCAAAGGGGTCTTGATGATACTAAAGTCAAAGAACTTTCTGATTACTTTGCCAATCAAATCTATACTTCATATGATTTTATCGGAAATCTAGAAAATCTTACCAAAGATAAAATCAAACAAGAAGTTAAAGAAGGCTATGAACGCCTACTTAAAGATTCACCTCAAGTAGGCGTAGAAGTTAGCTATGATTCCAATTACTTACTTGGTTTTCTGATAAATACACTTGCGGATAGCCAAACAACAAGACAACTACTTTCTGATATATCCCAAGCAACAGTCGGTATGCCTTTTTCACAATTTTATGAAGGTCATGAATTAGTTGAGGTCATTCAATCCGTTAGACCACGCCTGATAGAACTTTATAACAATACAACCTTTGACGATTGGACTGACTGGGCGGAAAAATAATCATTTGTTTTCGCGTGATTTTCGCGTGATTTTCGATACCCTTTTAAAACTAACTACTCAAAAATGCCTTAAAATCAATCAAATTTGAGTGTTTTCGAAACAAAATTACGCGCGGTTTTCGCGTGATTTCCTATAAATTGATTTTTAAAAGTTAGGAGGAAGAGATGTGAAATTAAAAATTGAAGGAAACGATTTAGAATACAAAAAAGCTAAAAATGCACTCCCCGATTCTTTCTGGGAAACATATTCTGCTTTCGCTAACACCAACGGTGGAAAAATTATTTTAGGAATTGATGAAAAGAATGAAGATCCTTATCAAGGGGTAAACGACCCTCAGAAAATTCGAGATAATCTATTTGCTTTAGTTGCAAACAAACAAAAAGTTAGCTGTAACTTGCTAACAGATAATGATATTGAGTACGTAAGTATTCCTGATAAAGAACGTCAGCTTATGGTAATAACAATACGGGAAGCCAGTAGTGACCAAAAGCCTGTCCATCTAAAAAATGATTTCAGAGAATCTTACAAAAGGTTAGGGGAGGGGGATGTTAAACTCGACAAGGAAGAGTTGAAATATCTTATGGCAAGTTCTCATGATGATATTGATAGCGAACTCCTAACTAACTATGACGAAAATGATCTCAATATTGAAACAATTAAGGAATATAAAAATCTATTAGTTGAGCTAAGTGGAAATACTAAGTATATCAATATGCCACTCAGAGCCTTCTTAACTGAAATTGGTGTGTTCAAGAAGGATAGGACAGATGGCATCTATAAGTTGACCGCAGGAGGATTACTGTTTTTTGGAAAATATAATTCTATAATTTCTAGGTACCCTAAATTTCAATTAGACTACTTTGAAAAGGATAACTCACTTTCTACTAGGTGGAATGACAGAGTTTCGACAGGGGATATGATGTACCCCGATTTGAACATGTATGACTTCTTCAATTTGGCATATAAGAAATTAACTGCAACAACAAACGATAGGTTCGAACTCAATGATGAATCTGCCCATCGTTTACCATTTAAAAAAGACTTATCTGAATCCATACGTGAAGCACTAGTGAATTGCTTAATGCATGCTTACTATGATTTTGATTCACCTATCGTTATTACCGCATATAATGATTTTTATGAATTTAAGAATCCTGGAAAAATGAAAATTTCCATCCCTGAATTTATACATGGTGGTACATCCAAAACACGAAATAGTACTATTTCATCACTATTTAGAAGAATCGGGATGTCGGAAAAGGCTGGCTCAGGTGGTCCTAAAATTTTTGATGTGTCAGAAAAGTACAAGTTGAAAATTCCTGAGGTCACAACTACTTTCGATAGCACAATCGTAACCATTTGGAAAGTAGACTTATTGTCTTCATACCGAAACATATCAAAAGACGAAAAGACTATTCTCAAGTATATAATCGAAAATGGAAACATCAGCAAAAATGATGTCATTGAGAATAATCTGATGACAGAATATAAGTTTAGAGAAAATTTGAAAACTCTGCAAAATAAGAGATATATAGAAATCGTCGGAAAAGGGCGTTCAACCAAATATGTACTCCCTAGAACCTCATCTGAACAATATCACATCATCAAACAACAAATTAAAAACCTTGGTGATTTTATGACCAAACACTAAAATTTGTCTGATTTTTGTCTGATTGAAACCAAACCAAGGTCAAAATCACTCTATCTTATCAATAATTGAAGAATTGAAAAACCCATTAAATCAACGTTCCTGCTCATCATGAATATTGCTAAATCACACATTACACTCACTGAAGTAAAATAATAGAATTAAAAACCATGAAAATCTTATTTTCATGGTTTTTCTATTACTCAAAGAGGATCTCCTATGACAAAAATAGAAACATTTAGATGGCGTATGTGGCATGTTTATCTCCTTATTTTTATAACCATCCTACTTACAGGTACATTCGTTCGCTATGGTTATAGACTTCAAGCCGCTTATTCCTTAGACGATAGACTTTACGACTATACTAACAAAAAAGTTACTGTAACATCCTTTCAAAACGTCAAAATTGGAAACTTTAACGTTTTAGGTGTTAGGTTTGGAAATGAAAAAGCACTTGAGAGAAGTCAATTAGCCGTCGGTCGCACCTATCTAGCCTTCCAAGAATCTAGGTATAAAGCATCTAAACACAAGAAGGACTCTAAAAATTATGATATTATTCACTTTTATCAGCTTGGTAAAGACACTGGAAAAGGACACACTATTAATGTACTAGACCTTGCTAAGAAACTAGGATATGATAATCCTGGTTCCATGGATAATACCATGTACTCCGATGGTAGGGATGAGTTTGTGAAATTTTCATCCTATGACAACGAAAAAGTATTCTATGTCAATTTACGTACCCATAAGGCAACTAAAACCAAACCAGCAAAAGTCAGTCAATACTACGGATTTGCTAAACCTTACCGCTATCTCCTTTCAAAGGATAATTTTTCTATAGGTCATAAAGATGATCCCCTCACTATCAACTCCATGCCCCTTATCTGGACCAAAGAAAGAAATTTTGCTAATTACAAAGATCAAGACGCTAACGAATACAGTGACCAATCGCTCAAAAAAAGATTCAGCCTAATTATCGTAACAACTGATTCACTTAATTTGGATGATGCCATTAAACTCCAAAAAGAGTTAACACCAGATAAGGAGGATATCTATTGGTATTTTACAAGTACTGATACAACGACTGGACACCTCGAGGAAGTTAAAAGTCAAAAAGATTACAACCTACTAGTTAAGGAGAGTCATAACTAATATGGTAAAAAATAGCTCCAAATACCTTAAAATTACTATGCCCTTGATTTTATTATTGACCATGATTGCTATCTTTTTCTATTACAATGCTCAAGAAAATATTAAAGGGTTTTATAAAACTCGTGGATTTCAAGGAAAGGTACAAATAACTGGTATCGGATGGGCAGATAAAATTACTTATCGTATGAATAAAGAAGATGAGGTTAAACATTACCTGATTTTCCATATTGATTATCAAGAGACCATTAATAACAAAAAAAGAACATGTAAAGACTCAACTTCCTCTCCATATTCAAGATTTACTCTATCCTTACATTGCCAGCCCAACAGAAAGCGACTCAGATTTTAATCGCCAAAATAGTGAATATAAGATTTTACCTGATGAAAGAGAATATGGGGACGACTTTGTTAAAAAGTCTATTAAAATCAACCCTAGAAATCAAAAATTTATCAATGATATCTCTAAAGCTTTAAGTACCGAGAAAGATTTAAAAAATATTATTGTTCAGATAGAACCTGTACCATACACCATACACGACGCTCTATACTTATGAGAGGGGACATTCTAAAGCGCTAGGTGGCTATTATGATTTTTCACTTAAAGATGCTCTACGAAACAATCAACTTACTGTTCAATTGAGTTTTCCTTCTGGTTCCACGACTAAAGAAATTGACTTACATTCTCAATTAGAACAGGTACTTAAAAACTCTGAACTACCAGATGGATGGTATATCTTAAATCAAAATAACGACTTTCCAAAAGAGGTACATATTGATGACAATCAAATTAGAATTAACTGAAAAAAGAACTCAGAGAGAATTATCTGAGGAAGAATGGGCTTTCCCTATTTGGAGATAGGCAGCTTTCTCACTATTTGACACCCTAATCCTAGTTAGTCCCTTGACAAGAGAATTTATTTATCCAGGGGGGAGTGATTCTCGTTTTTACCTAGGTAAATCATTGGGTAACTTGATGCTAGATGATACACAACGCTTCATCTTTATTATTATCATTCTAACTCTGTTGCTACCTGCTTTTGCCTTAATCATAGAAAGCCTATTATTTTCAAAAGGATATCCTCCACTTTCAATAATATGTAGCTGTCTAATTTTTGTTAGTGCAACAGTCCTATTTGTCTATAGTCTCAGTATTGTCCCAGATTTTTGGAGCTTTACAATTTATTGTTATATGCTTTACCTTCTCTTCAACATATGTAACTCCCTCAGAAAAATCAATAGAATCATCAATCTTAGGCAGAATAACACCAAAGCATAACAGCCTCTATCTACATAATACTCCCCTTTTAGTATAGGAATGACACAAATGAAACAAAAAAATCTTGTCTACTCTGAAGTTGACCACCTAGCTAAAAGCTTAGATATTAATTTTAAAAATCATTTTAGGAATACTCTAGACTCCTGTCCCAGAAATAAATTTCACTCCTTTGGTAGCAAATAAACAATGTAATTCATAGTAAAAAAGATCAACAATAATATGTTGATCTTTCAGATTGAAGACAAAGTCCTCAGAAGTTATAC